>JBLHHN010000021.1:0-34583 GCA_047616785.1 Verrucomicrobiales bacterium | reverse complement strand
GTCATGCCCGTCATGCCCGTCATGCCCGTCATGCCCGTCATGCCCGTCATGCCCGTCATGCCCGTCATGCCCGTCATGCCCGTCATGCCCGTCATGCCCGTCATGCCCAAGCCGATGGCCAAGGCAAGCGCTAGAGCCACACTTCCTAACGAAATCTGAATCGTCTTGGAAAGAAGCTCTGTCTCAATGTCCATCTGACCGAAGGCCAGTGTCAACACGACAACCATAAGGAAGCCGTAGACCGCATTGGCCAAAGGACGCGCATACTCCAGGCCGACACTCTCGGCACTAGTATAGAGGGCACCATGAACAAGTCGCGCCACTAACAAGCCCGCCAATCAGTAAAGGATGGCGCTGGCTCCGCGAGGGAAGTAGGTCACGATATTCTTCAGAACATCAGCGATGCTAGACAGCCCCGGCACCACCTGCGTGGCGCTCATGAGAAACATCAGGACGAGGAAGACAACTTTCCCGAAGATTACATGGAGTGGCATCTTCAGGCCGATGCCCGCAAGCATGTCCTTCATCCCGATCCGCTCGCTCATCTTGTCCAAGCCGATCTTGTTCAGCACAGGGGTCACAATGCGCCGAGCGATTAGGGCAATGATAAGCCCGACGATAAATATTGTGAGGCCTCCGATGAAGCCGGGGATAAAGTTTTGAATGGAAGTCCCCAACGCGGTGAGCGACTACTTCATTGCTTCGACAATGTCCATGTTCCCTTGCTCGACGATTTCTTGCATAATAACTATTTTTAGATTAACCTCGTTCTAGTCTGCGCCTAGGATGCCGACTCGTCGTCCTCAATCGGCGGCGATTCAGGAACAGCTCTCAAAACGGCCCCGGCGACTCCAGATAAGGTCGCACCAAAGCTTTTGAAGATAAAGGAGAACGAATCCTTAATCAGGGACCCCACTTTGACTCGGCTCATCATCCAGCAGATACGTTCTTCATCGTCCTCGGAAGGAGGAGAAATCCATCCTGAAGTTGCCCTAGCAATCTATCCTCGATTCCACTGCTCACGAGCGCTGCGAGACCGGCGTCGCTGGTAAGTTCCGGTTCATCAAACCTCACGTCCCACTCTCTGCCGAAAAGCGAGCCCGATGGCAACGGCTTGGGTCCATTTTTCTCACCGACAGAAATATTCTTTTCCTCACCTAAATTGTTGTCTTTTATATCCATAACGCCTTGTAAACCAATAAGTTACAATGCACAACGCTTATCTTAAGTGAATAATTCAGGCTAGAAAGTCATTTCTTTCTTCAAATTGTTCTCAAGCCACTTCTCAATCTCGCCCAGAATAACCAGGCTTCCTATGTCGTGCAGAAGCAGATGATATGCCTGGGGAAAGTATATCTTTTCGTTGTGAATTCCCCCGATTTCTCCGAAGAAATCCTCGACCTCGCCGGGCGGAGTGAACACATCGTGCCCTGCATAGAGGACCAGAATGGGGTGAGAATTATTTTTTACCAAAAGACGATTTTCAGCCACCAATCGTCGAATTTGATCCAACATTCGGAGTGAGAAATGAGTCACGGCATGAGGAGTCTGGGCTAATTGAGCGTCGTGAGTCGTCGTGCTGACGACCTGAGCCGGCGGTTGATCGCTTGGAGCCAACGACTGAAGACGAAGACGGAACCTGGGGGCTACGCGGGCCCCAAGCCAGAGCGCCCATTCTTTCCAGATCGGGAGTTTCCCTGAGACGCGCACTATGGGCGAGGCCAGAATAAAGCCACGCGGACGCAGGCCGTGATGACGGGCATCTTCCAGTAAGTGCGTGCCAATGATCCCGCCCAGACTCTCTCCATACCAGAAGATCGGCACCTCCGGATGCGTGGCCTGAACTCTAAGAGCAAAGCTCACGAAATCCTCGCACCAACCTTCACGCCGATCCAAATGTCCCATCCTTCCAGGTTTCGGATCATTTCCCATCCCGCGCAGCTCATGGGCATAGACCGCTAGCCCGCGCTTCTGCAAATAATCCCCGAGCGGCCGCCAATCGCTCGCGGCACCTCCCAACCCATGAAGTGCCAGGATGACGGCGCGCGGATTCCCGTCTGGAAGCCATTTGGAATAAGAGAAAGACGCCCCATCAGGAGCCGTAAACTGATCATGGGTCCACGATGCGGCTGGAATTGTCTGGTGAATCTGGCATCCAGCAAGGACGATCAGTGTTGAAACAGCCGCCAATCCTCTAAGGAATGGCAATCTATGAAATATCGTCATTGAAAGCGATTGTTTACATTCTATAAATATTAGCAAGATGCATAGACCAGAAGGAGATCAAACGCGCGGTTTCATAGGGGCAATCCTTTCCGCCTTGATCCTTTCTTCGTGCCAAGTCCCCCATATCCCTGAAGAGGAACTCCCTTCATTGATGGGTGACTTCGAAGAAATCAGCATGGCCCCGGTGATCCAGCCGATCAGTCGGCAAGAAGTCATCAAGATAGCACGGCGCTACGCGAGCCACCGTTGGAAAGCGACGAACCGGAACATCTGGCACGGATATGATCCAGAGAATATCCGGGTGGACACACCTGATGCGGCCTTCAAAGAACCTAGCATCCGGCCTGGTTGGTGGAAGGTAGGCGAGCAGAATCAGGGCATCGCTTATCAATGGGGAGGTTTCTCAACCATCAGCGAATTTGATAGTGGGATCATCAATGGCTTGGCCGCTGGCGATATCTTGACTGCCGAGAAGAGAGAGATGCTCGCCCAAGGCTTGCCTTCCGTGAGTCGTGCCGCCGTTGGGATCGATGCTTCTGGCTTTGTGAGTCGCTGCTTGGGGTTGGATCGAAATCACTCCACTCGTGAGCTGCCTGAACTCTGTGACACTTTGGCGTCGTTCGATGAACTCAAGCCAGGCGATCTCATCAATCTCCGCGGTGTCCACGTGATCCTCTTTGAGCAGTTTGCCAACGAGCGGAACAAGGCTGTGTTAGGCTATGAGGCAGGCGCGCCGCCTAGCTGGAAAGTCGTCTATGATCACCTGCCCGTGTCTCATCTCAAACGACTCGGATACAAACCCTTGCGCTTTCGTCACATCACAGAATCACCAGATTACGCTAGAGCGCTAGGGCTACGTAGTGCCATACCGCCGCCACCTCCTCCGATTGCTCTACCTGAAGCCATGGCACCTGTGCCCCTACCCGGCGTAGAACTCTTGGATGATGCGGATCCCACCGCACCCTTTCTTTAGCCCCGCCAGGATTTCATCCACGTAGCGATGCGGTGGCAAACATCTTCCGAACGCTGGAAAAGAAGCATGGCGCCATCTTCTTCGAAACGCTGATAAGTCACGGGAAGGCGCCAACGTTTCAGCCCATTCACGCCCGCTTCCACGTCATCAATGCGGATCAGACGATCATCCGCACCATGCATCACAAGGATCGGCGCCTTGCCCAGGACGCCGGAATTTGACATTTCTTCAGTGGTCTTAGTCGTAAACTTGGAAGCGATATGGACGAAGCCTCGAAACTTCCCTGGCATTGCAACGGCTGCCCTATTCACACCCACACCACCTGTGCCATACCCCGCGAGCACGACGGCGGAACCATCGAAGTCCTTCTGTCTTTCACAGAACCCCAAGGCCTCTTCGATTCGCTCAACGCCTGCGTCACCTTCCCAGTTCCCACAACTGAAAGTGGGAGCGACAATCGCCATCCCAATCTCGTCGGCCAGACCCTTCAAGGCCCACAAGCCACCCTTGAGATTTCCGCCAGACCCATGCAGAAGAAGAAGCACCGGCATCTTCGCCTTTTCATTACCCTTTGGCGAACGGTAGACATAACGGTGAAGCTCTGAGTTCGGCAACCCTATCATTTCATTATAGCAGGTGTAAAGCTGGCTCCCGTAGTCACCCAGCTCTTCAGAATGGTAGCCAAGCGCTTCGTATGTGGTCTTCAGCGCAAGCCGAGCATCCGCCCCTCGGCTATCATCGTAATCATCTCCGGTGTAAGCCGCAAGGGTCACGGCAAGCCTAGCTTGATCACGCTCCGCAATCAGATTTGCCGGATGCCAACGTGGGTAGGCAACCTTTCCCGTGTAGACAGACTCGAATCCCGGCGCGCTCGTTTCCGTCACCCCAGTAGGGGATGCCACATAGGAGAACGCGAAGAAACCACCGGCTACAAGTAGGAAGAGAAACGACCACCATGCCGGATGCCCCTCGTCGGAAGTGAAATGCCTCATCAAGAGAAACACCGAGATGAAAAGGGCAATGAATCCAAAAGCGAAGAAGCGTGAGTGATTCACTTCAGCAAAGACAACGAGAAAAACCGCTGCCGCGGCGAACGCGAACATGACAATGGTCAGAATAATCAGAACAAACGAAAAAATGGCACGCATGAAGACCGACACTAGCAAGCTCTCCCATGGGGACAAGTCTTTAGAGTAAGATGCGTTCTGATAGAGCCTCAGTCCCCGATTGCACCGAAGGCAGTCACGTGGCAGGCTCACGCATGAAATGTGCTTTTCTCACGTGGCTTCTCCTCAGTTTGCCTGGAATCACTTTTGCCAAAGACTGGCCCCAGTGGCGCGGCCCTGCAGCCAGTGGCGTTGCTGCGCCAGGGAAATACCCGGTCAAATTCTCGAATTCCGATCAAGTCGCGTGGAAGACACCGCTCCCAGGGATTGGAAGTTCAACGCCCGTTATCTGGGGCGAGCAGCTTTTCATCACGGCGGGAATCGCAAAGGACGCAAAGTCAGAAGATGCCCCCCGGCATGATGCCGTGGTGGCCTACGGTATGGATGGCGTTGAGCAATGGCGCGTCTTGTTAGGCCCAGAGAAAGCCGGCAAACACCGCAATGGGAGCGGAAGCAATCCATCTCCGGTAACTGATGGGAAGCACCTCTTCGTCTACTACAAAAGTGGGACCGTGGCTGCCCTCGACCTTTCGGGCAAATTGGTTTGGCGGGCGAATCTTCAAGAACTCTACGGAGAGGACACACTCTGGTGGGACCTGGGGAGCTCTCCCGCACTGACCAAAGATCACGTGGTCATCGCCGTCATGCAGGAAGGAGAATCTTACCTTGTGGCCATGGAAAAGGCCTCAGGCAAGATTGGTTGGAAAACTGCTAGAAATTACGAATGCCGCAAGGAAACGGATCAGAGCTACGCCACACCGATCATCATCGACCAAGGAGGCAAAGAAGAGATCGTCACCTGGGGCGCTGATCATCTCACCAGTCATCAGGCCTCTGACGGCAAGCTTGTCTGGCAATGTGGTGGATTCAATCCTAAAAACGAAGCCATGTGGCGCGTCATCGCCACGCCTGCCATCACCAATAACATCGCACTTGTTCCCTATGGCCGAACCAAATTCTTGGCCGCGGTTCAGTTAGGCGGCGAAGGAGACATTACCAAGACCGCACGGTTGTGGGAGAAAGAAGGCGTCGGATCCGACGTTCCCTCTCCTGTGGCTAAAGACGGTGTCTTCTACTTGCTTGCGGACAACGGGTGGCTCCATAGCTTTGAGGCCACGTCCGGACAAGAACGATGGAAAGGGCAGTTGCCGCGTTCCTCAAGCAAGTACTACTCCTCTCCAGTGCTGGCCAATGACGTGCTCTACTGCGCGCGCGAAGACGGGTTCATCTTCACGGTGCGCTTGAAAGATTCGGGTTTTGATCTGCTAGGCGAGAATGACATGGGCGAGGGTGTCATCGCCACGCTCATCCCAGTGAACAACCAACTCATCATCCGCGGGGCTGAGCATCTCTTCTGCATCAAGGACAAGTCTTAGAATGTCCTCGGCGCGAGTTATCCTTCCCGTCGATCATTTGGCAGATGTCTGGCCATCGGCCCTGCGCTCGCCAAATTTGAAGCTCGGAGCCGTGCTTCACCCTGCGTCAGTCGATCATCAGCTGACGCACACCCTAACACATTTACAGAAGCTGAGCGGGACGAGCTTTCAACTCAGCGCGCTCTTCGGCCCTCAGCACGGCTTCGGTGGGTCCACTCAGGACAACATGATCGAGTGGGAAGGCTATCGCCATCCAGAATCAGGCATTCCTGTGCACAGTCTCTATGGCGAGCATCGCCAGCCTACTAGTGCAATGATAGATCCGCTCGACGCGCTTCTTGTCGATCTCATGGATGTTGGCAGTCGATATTACACCTTCATCTGGACGCTCTTTCTCTGCATGAAAGCATGTCAGGATCAGCAAATTCCAGTGCTCGTCTGTGATCGTCCGAATCCCATCAATGGGATCGACATCGAAGGCGAACCTCAGGACCCCAACTATCTGTCGTTCGTGGGCCTGCACCCAATTCCAATCCGGCATGCCAAGACCATTGGCGAATTGGCCGTGCAGTTTCAGTCAGAAATGTTCCCTGACTGCGAGTTGCATGTCCTGCCAATGGAAGGCTGGGAACGTCAGCAGTGGTGGGATGAAACCGGCTTGCCGTGGGTCATGCCCTCACCAAACATGCCAACCCTGGACACCGCCATTGTCTATCCTGGCATGTGTTTGTTAGAGGGAACCAACCTCTCCGAAGGTCGCGGTACCACGCGGCCCTTCGAGATCTTCGGCGCGCCTTGGATCGACGCACCATTGCTCGCTTCTACGCTTGAAGACAAGCGACTCCCGGGAGTTCTCTTTCGAGAACTGAATTTCGAACCTACTTTTCAAAAGCACGCGCATCAACTCTGCCAAGGCGTGCAAATTCATGTCACGGACCGAGACGGATACGAAGCGGTTCGTACCGGACTCACCATTCTCGAGACCATGCAGGACATATGGCCGGATCAGTTCGCCTGGAATCCCCCGCCCTACGAATATGAGCACGACAAGTTACCGATCGAGATCCTGTTAGGACGCTCGATCGGCCAAAGCTTGTTGCCCTAAGACTTAGTCTTGCGGCTTCCCGATCGTGATCTCCTCGTTCGTCGTCGCATCCACGATCATCACTTGCTCACGATGGTACGCAGGATCGCTCCGGAAAGTCAATCGACCCGAGTTGCGACGTTGAAGATCGACAAGAATCGCGTCGTCCTCCGTGCGCAAACGATGCATGACATCTGGGTGCACCACGACAATCAGATCACGCCCTTCTCCCTGCTTTTGGAACACAGCGTTCAGGCGACGCTGCAATTCCACACTCATGGTCATGGTCGATTTCACCGTGCCCTTGCCACTGCAATAGCTGCACGGCTCCATCACGGCACCCGTTAGGCTTTCGTTGAGACGCTGACGGGTCATTTCCATGAGGCCTAATTGAGAGATGTGAAGAATCTGAGTCTTCGCCTTGTCCTTACGCACCCGATCACGCATGCGCCGATACACAGCCATCTGATCCTTACGACCCTTCATATCGATGAAGTCGACCACAACAAGGCCTCCGATGTTTCGCAACTTGAGTTGGCGCGCCACTTCGTCCGCAGATTCCAAGTTCGTATCGAGGATCATCTTATCCATGTTCCCCTTGCTGCCCTTGTTGCGCCCTGTATTGACGTCCACGGTGATCATGGCTTCGGTCTCATCGATGACGAGATAGCCACCGCATGGCAGCCAGACTTGACGATGAAACGCATTCTCGATCTGGCGATTGATGCCCATCTTATCAAAGATCGGCTGTTGATCTTGATAGAAATTGATCCGCTTCTTCGCACGCCGGGAGATGGATCCTACGAGATCGCGCATGAGGTCCGTCGTCTCTCGATCATCACATAACACTTCACCCACTTCGTCCGTGAGGAAGTCACGCACCGTGCGTTCAACGAGACCGGGTTCTTGGAAAACACACATCGGCGCCTTCTCCGAACGCTGCTTTTCATCGATCTCTTCCCATGTATCTAACAATAGGCGAAGATCACGAACAAAGAATCGGGCACGCTTGCCCTGACACACGGTTCGCAAGATGATCCCCATGCTCTCAGGCACACTGAGACGCTCACAAATCTTGCGCAAACGTTGGCGCTCCGCGGGGTCCTCAATCTTGCGCGAGATCCCGAACTGATCGTTGAGAGGCATCAACACCATGAAGCGCCCTGGCAGACTGATATTCGTCGTTACGCGTGGCCCCTTGTTTCCGATGGGCCCCTTGGTCACCTGCACCATGACTTCAGATCCCACGGGATAGATCTGTGGGATGTCTTTGGAAGTGATGCGCTGACGCTTCTTATTCGTGGAACGTTTGATCTCTTCCAAGCCGCCGTCCAATGCTGCTGGAATCGCATCCCAGAAATGGAGAAAGGCATTCTTTTCAAAACCAATGTCCACGAACATCGCCTTGAGACCGTTCTCAATATTCTTGACCCGGCCTTTGAAGATGCTGCCTACGATGTTCGGCTGGCCAGTTCGTTCGATGGTGTATTCTTCGAGAATCTTTCCTTCCAACACGGCGACGCGCGTTTCCAAAGGTTCACAATTCACAATAATTCGGTTTTCTTCTCCCGAAGGAGTCATACCGAGGAATTTCTTAAAAGTTTCTAACATTATATTAAATAGTATCGGAAGAAGTCCGGTAGAAAGCTAGCGCCTGCGACTGTCCTTGGGAGGCACGAGACTAGCTCTTTCTCTGACTTCTAACGATTGTGGTTGATATTCTGAATTTGCTGCGCTTGAAGGTCCTAAGAACGTTGGATCATTGACCGCCACCGCAGTGTCAGCTGTGTCCATCTCACCTTCAGGCACGGTCCATAGATCACCTTCATAGGTGATCTCCGAATGAGTATCGAAATTCCCAGGATCATCCTCAAGTCTTGGAAAACGAATAGATTGGGGAGTTCGAAAGAGTTCTTGTAAGATGCGCTTAGCAATGGGGGCAGCCACTTTACCGCCCGACTCGCCGTCTTCCACGAAGACCGCCAGGGCATACTTAGGATCGTCGTAAGGAGCGAAGGCAATGAACCATGCGTGCGTTCCTTTGCCTGTGTATTTCTGGGCTGTACTTGTCTTGCCAGCCACTTTGACATTATCCAAACGAGCGCGTCGCGCCGTACCACCCGTAGTGTTGACGACATCATACATGCCGTTGCGCACACGCTCGATGACTTCCGATCTCACACCATGCTCAGTGAGATCGTAGAGCAACTCAGGAGGGTTTTCATTCACGGGCGTGCCATCAGCTTCTTCCGTGCGCTCAACCAACCGCAATTTATAACACTTTCCTCGACTCGCAACCACAGCGGCGACCTGTGCCATCTGCAAGGGTGAGGTGGCGACACCTCCCTGTCCGATCGAAACCTGCGCGGTCAAGGCATCGGTCCATTTCGCACCTGGTTTGGTCTCTTCCAGCCAACTCTTACTCGGAATCAAGGTCTGGCCGTTCTCCTCAATCGGTAAATTGAACTTCTGCCCAAGACCCATCATGTCCGTGACACTGATAATGTTATCAATACCCGACTGGTTCCCATATCGATAGAAGAATGAATTGCAGGATTTCATGATGGCTCTCTGCAAACCAATGGTCCCGTGATGCCCCATGCACTTGATTCTCCTATTCCCGTATGTCACCCCGCCCGTGCAGACCGTCCTGTAATTCTCCACTTCTGCCAATGAACCTGCGAGAGCGATGGCTACCTTGAACACCGAACCGGTGGCATAGGCGCCAACTGAACGATTGAGGAACGGCTTCGCTTTGTTTGCATTGTAGACATCAAAGTCATCTTGCGAGATCGCTGGAATGAACTTGTTAGGGTCAACCGTGGGCACGGATGCCATGGCTAAGATGCCACCGGTGTTTGGATCGATCAAGACCGCAGCCCCACGCCCCACCCCCCGGCCTCCATTGGCTTTCCGCAGTGCAGATTCGACAATATACTGGGCACGCAGATCGAGCGTCAGCCTCACATCCAACCCCTGTTGCGCAGACTCATGCTTGGTATCACGGACGTAGATGCCTTTCTGATCAATCAGGTGCTCACGGAAGCCAGCACGCCCTTTCAGTTCCTGATCACTTGATTTCTCGATAGCAAGAACACCAAACGGATCAGGCTCGTAGACGTGATCATAGTCCAACCAACGCTTGGCCTCAACCGCCTCCTTTCCCTCGCCTGCCGCTCGCTGTTTCAAGTCTTCAAGATCCTTTGCGCGATCGGCCGTTCTGACATAACCAAGCACATGACAAGCAAGTGATCCGTAATCATAGTTTCGAACGGGGGCCGCCTTCGCTTGTAACCCAACGATCTCCAAACTGCGTTCACTTAGCATAGCAAATCGTCGATAGGAAAGCGCTAGTGGCAGCGTGTAGGGCACGAGCCCTGCTGGATCCGTCATGTCATAGTGATTGGCGATCTGCCTACGCAAACTATCAGTATAATCAATGGCCAGCTCCATCTCAGCAAGGGGCGCGATGACGGTCTCCTCGACGATCGTGGCGATGTCCTTGACCTCTCGCGAATCAGAGAGGCCGTTGCGCACCCTCGTTTGTGTCACCCTCGGCGTCATGGGGTTGCCGTTCTTGTCACGATGCGCATGCTCGGCAGGGTCGTAATCTTCTGCAATCACCCGCAGATTGAGCACCAGCTGATACTCCAACCGATTAGAAACCAACGTGTGCCCACTGCGATCTTTGATCTTACCGCGCACGCCAGGTTCACGGACGGTGATCGTCCGTGTGGAAGACAGCTGTCCAGCGTAAAGGGATTGATTCGTGATCTGCACATCCCATAAGCGGAAAAGCAAGCCACTAAACGCCCCGATCACGAGGAAAGCGATGAGGTAGAGGCGGAATCGGTATTGTAAAACCATCGTTTTTTCAGGCTTTAGTTAGCGTCCATAGGCATACCGATTACTCCCGGGGAGTGATTTCGATAGCCATGAAAGAAAGAAATAGATGAGAGGAGAAAGCACCATGGAGACAAGAGCCGTGGCACAAATCTCACGAAAGACAGGCGCGGGGAACTGAAAGTTTCCACGTTTGAAGTTAAGAAAGAGATAGTCGAATAGGCGAAAAGCGAAGATGCCAGCCCCCGTCAACAAGATAGGAAATCCCATTTGACACTTATGATAGAGAGGCTGCACACCGTGCATCATGCTGCCGAGGATACCGAAGAAGACAATACTGATACCGAAAGGAGTGACACCTGGAATGCCTCCAGGAATGCCAGGCGGCATGCCGAACACTCCGGGATCGACAACATAGCGCAAATCCCATAGCAGACCGGCGAAGAAAGCCAGCCCTAGCATGATAGGAAAAGGCAATGTCACGGCAGAGCAGAGAAACCACACCGGGAAGAACAGGACGATTCCAAAGGAAGCCGCCTCCCCCATACGTGGGATGAATTCCTGAACACAAAGAGCAAGGGGCAGCATGACAAATGTCAGAATGGCATACATGCTAGTTAGTCGACCCTCCATCTTGCGTGGTGGATTCCGTTCTGGCGAGGACCTCAACTTCTTCGCCTTTGTCTTCCACTATGCGGATGACAAAGACCAAATCCAATTTCGAAAAGTCCACCTGCGGATCCACCAGGGCACTATCAAAGAGGTCACCTTTAACCTGCCGAATCACCCGCCCAACAAGCAGCCCACCGGGAAACACCTGCCCGTCAAAGTCATCCGTGAACAACACTGCTCCCGCAGGAACTCTCAAGTCGGACTTCAGATTGGTCAGCCACACTTCGGGAGCGAGATTACCCATCCCGCGGCGTCCCATCACCAATCCCTGCATAGACACATTTCGGCCGACATGCGCAGCCACCTTGCATTGCTCATCCGTTAGGAGCAACACCTCAGCCGTGTCCTCCGTAAGACCGTTCGGAGTCACTTTCCCAACCACCGCATGATCTCGGCTGATCACTGGCGAATCCTTGCCCACTCCTTGCTTGGTGCCTCGATTGATCGTCACCGTGCTCCACCAGCTTGTTCGGGTTCGCTCAATCACCTGCGCAGGGATGGTGACGCTGTAGCGTTTGTTCTTCTTAAATTCCAGAGCCTCACGCAAACGAGCATTCTCCGCCTCCAACTCTTCCATCGAGAGCTGGCGGAATTCGAGACTGAAGGCTTCTTCTTCAAGCTTCTTCACCGAGACCAAGAGCTCCTCCCGCGTCCGAGGATCCGGAGGGCTCATCTCCCCATGAACCACCCCAGAAGCTTTCACCACGGGACTGAACCAACCCAAGAAAGTGGATCGAATGGCAGCCGAACTTTCCGGTTGAAGAAAGAAGATCCAGACAAGGGCCCCAAGGAAGACCAGAAAAGCAATGATGTTGAATCGCTTCATCTGGAAAGAGCATCCCTCAGGTCGCTATCAGCTTCAACGGTATGATTGAGGGGAGTTTCCACTACTCGTCACCTTCTTCAAAAATTCGAGCTCGCTCAACACTTTCCCGGCACCTTCTGCCACAGCGCTGAGGGGATCCTCAGCAACATGCACCGGCAGACCCGTTTCTTCTGAAAGTAATTTGTCGAGCCCTCGGAGCAAAGCACCACCACCAGCAAGGACCAGCCCATGATCCACCAAATCAGCAGAAAGCTCTGGTGGACAACGCTCTAGCGTCACGCGCACCGAGTCTACAATCGTATTCAACGGCTCCAACATCGCCTCACGGACTTCTTGTGAAGTGATGGTGATCGTCTTGGGCAAGCCAGCCACCAAATCCCGTCCTTTCACCTCCATGGATGTCTCTTTCCCGATAGGATAGGCAGAGCCAAGACGAATCTTGATCTCTTCAGCCGTTCGTTCTCCAATCATCAAATTGTACGCCCTCTTCATGTATTGAACGATCGCCTCGTCCAGCTCATCACCCGCCACCCGTACGCTGCGGCTGTAGACGATGCCCGAGAGGGAAATAAGGGCCACCTCCGTGGTGCCCCCTCCGATGTCCACAATCATATTCCCTGAAGCTTCTTGCACCGGCAACCCCACCCCAATAGCCGCCGCCATGGGTTCCTCAATCAGGTAGACTTCGCGAGCACCTGCCTGCTCGGCAGATTCTTTCACGGCCCGTTTCTCCACTTCAGTGATGCCTGAGGGCACTGCGATGACGACACGCGGGCGTGCCATCGTCCGTCGATTGTGTACCTTTCTGATGAAATGACGCAGCATGGCTTCCGTCACTTCGAAATCAGCAATCACCCCATCCCTCAAAGGACGAATCGCAACAATGTTACCCGGAGTTCTTCCCAACATCCGCTTCGCATCGTCCCCGACCGCGAGCACTTCACTCGTGCCTGCTTTCACGGCAACAACCGAAGGCTCCCTGAGCACAATGCCATGGTCCTTCACATAGACGAGTGTGTTCGCCGTACCGAGATCAATCCCGATGTCATTGGAGAAGAACCCAAAGAGTTTACTGATCATTCCAGAGCGCTAAGTAATGTACAAAAGTTGGGTTTGAGGAATCTCCACAATCAAGACGAAGACATCGAAATCATCCGATCTCGGAACCTCAACCCCTCGCCCTTAATTGACAAGAGAAAGAGCCGCCGGAACCTCAAAAGGCTTCGATTCTAGGCAAACAAACTACCAAAGTCAGACCTCCTGACGTAGCAAATCCGCTGATTGCGGCAGGAAACTGCTAGTAACACCGATTTTGGCCAATTTGTCGATAATTATCACATAATAAAGAATTATCGATAAATACCATATCCTTATTCTGAAAATAAACAGTAATAACAACAATGATAGAATCTGAATCGGCGGAACACCACCTCAATCTATCGCTACGCTAACCTGTTGACAGCAAATGGGTTAAAGTGTATTTACAATAGTTCGGGCGGTGCCTCAATCCTATATCGAGAGGTCTGAAAGTGCCTACCAAGCCAAAATGGCCTCGGAGAAGATTCGTAAAAATGACAGAGCTTACCTCAGTCAAAGCGCCTACTCCAAACCCCACACCACATTCGCACTCGAATAAACTCTCTTGAGGTCCCAGGCGTGATCACCTCCAACACGCAGAATCCCATGCCGCTTCCCTTCGCCCATATCTTGCGCCATCAAAGGAACCACCTCCATCTTTCCATAAACAGGAACTGGAGCGGGCACCGCCTCAAGGGAGCCCAGGGTCACTGCCGAAGAATCTTCCAAAGAAGACGCCTCCTCGGCCACGCCACCGTATGCCTCCAAATACGGATTCATCTGTGAAGAAAGATCCACCTCATCCTGCTCAATCCAACTCGTCTGGATTGAGAAATCCTCGCCGATCTCCGGGTATTCCACCTCCTCCAATGATCCAATCGGTGAAATCGGCTCCTCATTCCGCAATTCCTCAGCGATGCGTTCCTCTAGGGCCCAATCAATACCCGCCACGTCTTCACCACCCTCAGAAATCTTATCGGTCGAAGCCGCCGTCGAAGTCCCCGTGTAATGGACCAACCCAATGTAGGCGGTGAACAGAATCAAAGTCAGCAGGATCCCCATGAACAAAGTCTGCTCCAATCGCTCCAAAAACCGCCTCCGAGCACGACGGCGAATCGCCTTGGTGGCAACTTTCGACCACATTACACCTGCGGAATCTCCCTCGGCCTTTGACGATTTTTCGTCAGTGATCGCATGTTGAGCATTCATAAACGTCTGTTGGTACAGTATACTAGGTTTTCCTAATCCGCAGAGTGGAGCCGCAAGACCAAGAAACTTCTCCACATTAAGAGAAAACTGACAAGACGCAATTGTAATTTCAATAGTTTCGAGGATTCAAGTAGCAGAATCGAGACTCCATCGCAAAGCCGTTGGTTGCAATTGCCCGTCGATGGGGTATTAAGAAGCAGCACAAGAAGTGCGCTATTTTTAGTCGGGGGCGTCTTGGTTTCGACTGATGGCTTACAGATTGGGCGGCACGCCGAGGATGATTCCGTTGGCCTCGTTAATCATCGGATCACACAAATAAATGCAGATTCTTCAAACGAATTAGCTCTCGCTGCTTAGTCAGCGACGTCACTCACCCCATGCCTGTTAGGGTAGGTGGCGCATCCAGCAGGCTAGCGATCTGATCGGGCATCCGGATCTGAAAGCGAAACGAAACAGGGTGATCAGGACCGTGAATTCCGCTGGTTGAAGCCTCGGTCCCTAGAAAAAATATCCAGCTAAGCGTGTAGATGTCTTTTCCTCGGAGCCACCAGGACAGGGGTTCGAATCCCCTCGCCTCCACCACCTTGTATTAACATTATTGGCCTATTCTCAGGCTCTCCCAACTGTCGACGACAGAGATAGCTACTTTCCGAGCTTGGGGTGTCGAATCAGGAGGCGTTGGCCCTTGATGCTGTCTAAGGCTACCTTCAAAGACTCGCCATCTGGCCATTGCACCTCTAGCTCGGTCGGTTTCGAGCCTGATGGGACTCCGAAGAAGGCCATGCCAGGACTCTGCGATAGATAGCTGCCTCCGGCTGAGATCTCGGTGACTTGTTTCGGCGTGTCGGTGCACGTTAGTGTCAGTCTAGCGCCGACGCCGGTGGGATTTCCCGGAAGACCTTGGAGGCGGAAGCTGAGGCCGTGATTTGTTGGATGGCCTCGGTTGATGAAGGTGTGCATGGGGCCGCTGTTGCAGGTGGCGACGAAGTCGACCCAGCCGTCGCGGTTAAGATCGACGGCGGCGAGGCTCTTGCCGTCGCCGGAGACGGTGAGGCCGCTTTCGTGTGCTGGGACGGGTTGAAAGGTGCCGTCTCCGTTACCTAACAAGAGCTGGCTGAGGCCACCATCGATGCGGCCGGTCTCGGGTTGTGGGCTGTAGGCGTTCTGAAGTAGGTATATGTCAGGGTGGCCGTCGCCATTGATCTCAGCGATGGTAACGCCGAAGCTTGCAGAGATTTGAGCGATGTGAGGAAGGGGTTCGAATCGGAAGGTGCCTTGGCCGTTGTTGAGAAGGATGCCAGAACGGAGTTCGGTGGCGTTGAAGGTTTGCGCATTCTGTAGACGTTCGGAGGTGTAGATGTCTGTGAGGGTGGCTTCAGCGAAGCTTTGGAAGGTGGGGAAGGCTGTACGGAGACCTGGCATGGCGTTCTGAGAACAAGACTTGCCGCGCACGGGGAGCCAGGTTTGGCCGTAGGCTTTGGCTTCGATAATCTGGGACTTGCCAGTGCCGTCCATGTCTCCGTAGTAGAGGCGCGCGGGATGACTTTGATCGGGATGGTACTTGGTGTTGAGACCGGTGTTGGTGATGACGAAGTCGATGGCGCCATCGTGATTAAGGTCTCCGCTAGCGATGCCGTTCCACCATCCGGTCAGTGCGGTGAGTCCGGCGTCTTTGCTGGCATCGATTAGGGTCCCTTTACTATTGGTGAGAAGGAGCGGCGCGCCCCATTCGCGGAGCACGAGAAGGTCCAACCACCCGTCATTGTTGGTGTCGCTCCAAATGGCGCTGGTGACCATTCCCATGTCTAACCAATCGCCGGTGATGTCGATGAATTTGCCTTGGTCGTTGCGTAAGAGTCGGCTGGGATTTGAGAGTGGGTAGCTTCCGGGGCGTAATCGAGTGCCGATGAAGAGATCGAGATCGCCGTCACGATCGTGGTCAGCGGCGGCGGTGACGCTGCTGCTCGTTGGGATAGTTGGTAGGGTGCCGGTCGGTGCGGGCTGGAAGGTGCCTTTGCCGTCGTTGAGGTAGAGTCGGTCGTGATAGAGGACGCTGCCTGCTGCGGCTTCGACACCGCCACTCGCGACGAGGAGATCGATGTCGCCATCACTGTCGGCATCAAAGAGGAGTGGGGCCATGTCTTCGCTCTTGGCGTGCTTTGCTAGGGCGGGGTTGGCGAGGACTTTGAAGCCGACGGGTTGGGTTTGGATGACGGAGGTGGCGCGTGAAGTGGGACGGCTGAGGATGAGATCGTCGTCGCCATCGGCATCGATGTCGCCCCAGGCCATGCCGGGACCGAGTTGAGAGAGTTTGTTAGGCAAGAGAGGCTCTCTCGCAAAGTCGTCGTAGGGTGTTTCGGTCACGGAAGCGCCACGGAGGGCTTCGGAGGTGACGAACATGGTTTCGGGCTTGGCTGCTTTGGCTGCTGGAGTACCTTGTTCTTTGATGAGGTGGTGTTTGCCGGCCGCGAGGCCTTTTAATGGTTGCTTGATACCACTGGGCCACTCGATGGTGAGATCGAATTTGGTGTCGGCGCCGAGTCCCATGGCAATGTGAGGGGCATTCGCAGACATGAAGCCGCGCGTGAGGGTGTGGACTTTGGTTTGCTTGGTGGAAGCGCTGGTGATGTGGAGCAGGGCGCCAAGCCCGGTGCTATTGCTACGTGTACCTTGGAGAGAAATAAGCGCTAACTGATTCTTATGTTCATTGTTTTGATAGAGGCTAGCGGGCTGATCGAAATTGTTCACGACGAGGTCGAGATCGCCGTCATTGTCGAGGTCGCCGAAGGCAGCTCCGTAGCTGACTTTGGCGGCATTCAAGCCCCAGGTTTCACTGACATCTTCAAATTGGAGATCGCCTTGGTTGCGATAGGCGAGGTTGCGATCGTTGCGGACGGGGGAGGGGATCCAGAGTTTTCGCAGCTCGGGGGTGTTGATCCGTTGAGCACCTCGAGCGGCGTTCATGATGTCGCTGTTGTCCCAGTAACGTTCGGCCCCGTTGGTGACGTAGAGATCGTCTTTGCCGTCACTATCAAGATCCGCAAACTTGAGCGACCACGTCCAATCCGTGGAGGCAACGCCTGCAAGGAAGGCGGCTTCTTGGAGGCGATCCGTGCCGGTGTTGATGTAGAGCGCGTTTCGCATGTACTGGCGTGGCATGGCGGTCTCGAGGAACCAGCCTTGCATGTCGCCCATGGAGATCTTCTGCTTGTAATGGGTGGTGCCTTGCATGTCTGAGGCCATGAAGTCTAACAGGCCGTCATTGTTGATGTCCGCCACATCGCTGCCCATGGAGAACCAGGGTGTGTGTGGTAGAGCGAGCTGATTAACGTTGGTGAAGGTGCCGTCGCCGTTGTTGCGGTAGAGATGATCCGCGCCGTAGAAATCGTTGGAGTTGTAGAGGTCGGGATCACCATCGTCGTCGAAGTCCCACCAGGTGCAGGAGAGACCGAAGTCTTCATCATGAATACCAGCTTTAGCGGAAACGTCCGTGAAGGTACCGTCTCCGTTGTTTTGATAGAGGCGATCACTTTCCCCGGCGGGGATAAGCATGCCGTCTTTCAGGTCGGGGCGGTAGAGTGGTTTGGCGATGCCTTTCAGGTCGGCGGGCACGATGGGCATGCCGTTGGCGTCTTTGCTATACTTCCACAAGGGAGGCTCTGGGGTGTCGATGTGGTTGTTGCAAAGATAAGCGTCGAGATCGCCGTCGAGGTCGTAGTCGGCAAAGGCGACCATGACGCTGGCGCCACGGTAGTTGAGGCCTGCTTTCCGAGCGCTTTCGATGAAGGTGCCGTTGCCCAGATTCACATAGTAGCGATTCTCACAATCGTACCCGCAGACAAAGAGGTCGAGATCGCCGTCGTTGTCGAGATCGCCAAAGGAGGCGCCAGTTCCCCACAAGTGTTCTTTGGTTAGGCCAGCTTTCTGGGTGACGTCCTCAAACTTCCAACCGCCGAGGTTGCGGTAGAGTCGGTTTCCTTTAAAGGGCTGGGTGAGAAAGACGTCGGTGAGCCCATCGGCGTCGAAGTCGCCCATGCAGACGCCGCCACCAGTGACGGCATTGACCATCTCATGAGCGTATTTCTCAGGCGGGCTCCATTCGTAGGCGAATGATAGCCCTGATTGCTCCGTGAAGAGCGGGCCTGTCGTGGATGGGCGTTTTGCGAGTGATGTCTGAGAAATGATCTGTGAATACGCCGTCGCGCCTACGAGGGCTAGCAAGACTAGCCCTCGCAAGATGATTGCGTGACTATTATGGCAGGACAACGCGGTAGTAGCCCATTTCCCCGCCAATGCGAACGGCGACATCATCGGTGTAGGTTGCTGGATTGCCATCACCATTGATGGTGCCAATATCGGTCCAGGTGTCGAGCGTTTCTGAATACTGGATCGTGTAGACGCGACCGGCTTCCGTGCCGAAACCGAGGGAGACGCTTCCAACAGCGTTGCGTGAGACATCTCTGATGACAAAGCCGGGAATGATCACCCCGCCGCCACCGCCGGTGAAGGCCGCTCTGTTCTCATTGTAGGCCGCAGCGATCTCAGCATCTGTGAGTGCGCCGTCATAGATCCTGACAAAGCCCACGCTGAGTGATCCTGATAGAGCTTCATTGACCGTGACGCCGTCTCCTTCCCACTGAGCGCCGATGACGATGCCTTGACCGCCGTGCGTGTTCAGGGTGATGCCTTCTTCCGAATTGGTTAGGCTGCCGTTGGTGTAAACGCGTGTCGTGCTGCGGTCCTGAGTGTAGGCGATGTGCGTCCAATTGCCAGCTTCTTCCGGTCCACCAGCTTCCTCGCCCCAGCCGATGTCGGATGCTCCCCAGTGTCCGACGGCACCGAAGACTTCGTGGGTGCCATGGTTGAAGGATACGTTCGAGCCATCGGGCCCACCGCGTCGGCCCCAGGAAACGACCGTTTCTTCTTCGGCAATTTCTGGATTGTAAACCCAGGCCTCGATGGTGCGAGCTCCCGCTCCGATGATGCGAAGTGGTGAAATTGGCCCGACAAGCCAATCGCCATCGAGCGTGACGCCTTTGGCGCCATCGATGACTTCCACCGTGGGATCGCCTGAGGCTGCAAACGCGCCCCCTAACGTTCCCGCATTAATCCAACTAGCAAGACCACCTTCGGCGAGACCGCTGGCGTCCAACTCTACCAAAGTGTTGACGACGGCATCAGGAGTGCTTGCCACATCGAGCGGATCGCTGCCTGCGGTGCTTTCTTCGCCATCGCTGAACCCATCATTGTCACTGTCAGGATCGCCTCCTGAAGTGCCGGCGGCAAACTCGGCGGCATTGTCCAAATCATCGCCGTCAGGATCGTCCGTAGCGCCCTGGCTGAGATCGCCGAAGCTCTGTTGTTCCCAGGCATCGGGCAGACCATCGCCATCGGAGTCGGCATCGCCAACCGCGCGACCAAAGGTGGGAGCTTCAGTTTCCCAGGTCGCCGCAATGTCAGCATCGGACAGAGCGCCCGCCCAAATGCGCACTTTGGCGATCGTCATGTCACCGCGTAATCCCGGGGTGACTGTGGTGCCGTCGCCCTCACGTTGAGCCGCGATGAGGATGCCATTGCCGCCCGTGGTATCCAAGGCGACGTCTTCGGAGTCTGACAAAGCGCCATTGGTGTAGACCCGCGTGTTGCTGCCATCGTAGGTGTAAGTGATGTAAGTCCAAATGTTAGCCTCTTCGTCGCCGTCCCATCCGATGTCGGGCGCACCCCAGTGTCCCACGGCTCCGAAGTCTGGATGGACGCCGTGATTGAACGCCACGTTGGTGCCGTCGGGGCCGCCGCGTTGGGCCCACGAGACGACGGATTCTTCATCAGCCATCTCGGGATTGTGTACCCAGGCTTCGATCGTTCTGGCGTTGCTTCCTGTGATGCTGTCAGGGGAAACAGGCCCTTCGAAGAAGTCGTTCGCTCCGTCGAAATCGATCCCATTCACACCATCAACGTCAATGACCTGCGGGGCACCACCAGCAGCAAATGCGCCGCCTAAGGTGCCAGAATTGGCCCATTCGCTAATCGCACCACCGTCCAGTGCAGTGGCATCCAGATCAACTAACAGTTCAGCACCACCTCCAAGTGGATCGCGACCAAACTCTGCGGCTTCGCTGTTGTAACTCTCGGCGATAGCTTGACTGCTGAGCGCGGCATCATAGATACGCACTTTGGCGATGGTCATGTCGGCACGAAGGCCTCCTGTGACAGTCACATTGTCTCCTTCACGTTGTGCGCCGATGAGGATGCCATTGCCGCCAGCGGTATCAAGAACCACATCTTCACTATCACTCAACTGCCCATTGGTATAGACCCGCGTGGTCGCGCCATCATAGGTGTAAGTGATATGCGACCAAATGTTCGCTTCTTGTTGACCATTCCAACCGATGTCTGGTGCACCCCAGTGACCGACCGCTCCGAAGTCAGGATGGGCGCCGTGGTTGAACGAGACATTCGTGCCGTCGCCCCCGCCACGTCGCGACCAGGCGACCACGGTCTCTTCATCGGTAAGCTCTGGATTATGGACCCAAGCTTCAATGGTGCGGCCACTGCGACCTTCGATCTTTGGCACCGATGCGGGGCCTTCGAAATAGGCGCTGCCATCGAAATCGAGACCGTTCACCCCATCGACCGTGATCACCTGTGGGCTTTCATTGGCAGTGAAATCCCCAGCGAGGCTGCCCGTGTTCTCCCAGGTATCGAGACCGCCCGCAGGCAATTCTGTGGCGTCTAGCGAAACCAGAATTTCTACCGCCGTTTCAGGGAAGTTTGTGACGTCAAGAGGATCGGATCCCGCAGCCGTTTCTTCGCCATCGGGGAAACCATCCCCGTCGGTGTCTGCTAGAGTCGGATTGGTGCCTGCGGCTTTTTCAACACTGTTGGCCAAGCCATCGCCATCGGGATCGGAGTCGCCACTTTGTGAGAGATCATCAAAGAACGTGCGTTCCCAAAGATCGTTGAGGCCGTCCTCGTCTGAATCACCGGCAACCAAAGGCTCCCGTCCGAAGCTGGTGGCATCGGCATTGTAAAGCGCAAGCAGTTCCTCATCACTCAGTTCTCTGTCATAGACCTTGACCGTCGCGATGCTCATGGATGCGGTGAGGGCCTCCACTTGCGATCCATCGGCTTCGTTCTGATTTCCTACGACCATGGGGAGAGGTTCACCCGTCGTGGACTCCGCGAAGGTATTCATCGCACCTGGCATCTCGGAGTTGGAAAGGATGCCATTGGTGTAAACTTTGGTGGTATCGCCTGTCCAAACATAGGAAATATTTGTCCAAACGTTAGCCTCCTCGTTGCCGTCCCAGCCGATGTCGGCTGCATCGCCCCAATGCCCCACCGCTCCGAAGGCCGCGTGAACGCCGTGATTAAACGACATGTTCGTCCCATCGCCACCGCCACGTCGTCCCCAGGCAAACACGGTTTCTTCATCAACGATGTCTGGATTGAAGACCCACGCTTGAATGGTGCGCGTCTCGTTTCCGACCATGGTTTCCAAGGGAGGAGGGCCCACTAGCCAATCGCTTCCTGACAGAGTCACCGCATTGACGCCGTCGATGGCCTCTACTTGCGGATCGCCGGTGGCTTCAAAGGATCCGCCGACTCCGCCGAGATTCTGCCAGCTGGAAATGGGACCGACGGCGAGGTTGCGTGCGTCCAGAGTGACGACACTCGGCGTCGATGTGGGGGTGTCGTTAGGATCGGTGGGATCAGTCTTGCCCTCGAAGATCTCGCTACCGTCTGGCCAACCATCGCCATCAGTATCCGCGACTAACGGATCCGTGCCGGTGACGGATTCGCTGACAAAGTTGCCATCGTTCGTTTCCACGCCGTCTAGCAGTCCATCGCCGTCGGTGTCAGCAAGGTTGGCATTGGTGGGCGCGGATTGACCGTTTACGGAGCGGTTGAATTCTTCGGCGTCATTGAGCCCGTCGCCGTCGGTGTCGGCAATCGCCGGATTGGAGCGTGACTCGAGCAGTTCTTGGCGGTCATTCAAAGTGTCGCCATCCGTGTCAGCCTTCTCAGGATCGGTGCGCGCGCGGAACTCGTCGGCATTGCTCAACCCATCGCCATCGGAATCGCCGTCGCCTGTCTGAGCGAGACTTCCAAAGGTGTCAGTCTCCCATTGATCCCAAAGTCCGTCGTTGTCCGTGTCGCCTGAATCGCCTAACACGACGAGGAATCCTGCACTTTCACCAACCGTCTCTTCGCTGAAGCCTAGACCGAGGAGTCCATCCCTGTCATAAGTACCAGCAGAAATCTCGAAGAGCGTGTTTCGATCGATATCAATACCATTGACGGCTTTGAAGACGGCCGTGCCGCCATTGAGATCGATGAAGAAGCTCGTGCCGCCAATGCCAAGCGTACTCTCTGGCATCAGCACATTGGCGGTCAATCGAATACCTCCCTCAAAGAAAGAGAAGTCGGCATCGCCAATGGGATGCAAGCCGCCGAAGTCGACGAGAACGCCATTCGACTGAACCTCTCCTGTGTAGCCGTCGCTCGTGCCTGACAAAGCGGCGACTATCGCAACATCGGGTGCGTCGGTGGCAAAGGTCAGGTTGCCAGATCCGGTCAGTTTACTATCCAGATTGAAACGTTGGCCTTGGTTCAAGTCGATTTGCACGTCGGCGCCCAAGGTAAGATTACCGCTCACGCCAGCGCGAGAGCCACCAAGAGCCAGGGTGCCGGCCTGGATGCTTAAGTCGTCAAAGTGGGCATTGCCAGGATTCCGCAGTTCCAGCACTCCCGAGCCGCTGGACAGTGTTAGCTTGGCCCCAGCAGGGAAGCTTGCCCGCTGACCCTTGGGTGTCTTCAGCACGGTACCTGCGCCATTACTGATGATGTAGGCCTTGCCTGCTTCTGCGGCAGCGCCGGAACTCCACACGGCGGATGATTCCCAGCTCTCGTTGTCTGTTGTGCTGCGCACAAGGATGATGGTGTTGGGAGAGCTGTTAGGATCCGTCGGATCAGTACCGGCGTCGCGCTCCACATTGTCGGGGGCGCCATCGCCGTCGGTATCGATGTTGGTCGGGTTGAGCCCAGCATCGATCTCTTCTTTATCATTGATGCCATCCCCATCGGTATCGCTATTCGTTAGGGACGTGCCCGCAGCAATTTCGGCAGCGTCGCCGAGTCCATCTCCATCACTGTCATCAGAAGTGAGATCTGAGCCTAACTGAAGTTCGACGAGATTAGAAACGCCATCGCCATCACTGTCACCATCGGCATCGGCGACGTTGGGATTGAGACCTATGGCAACCTCCATGTCATCAGGGAGTCCATCGCCATCGCTATCGGTAATGGCGGCTAAGTCACGACCGAAGCTGGCGGCCTCGTTGTTGTAGTTGAAGGCGATTTGTCCGTCCGGCAAGGCCGCATCCCAGATCTGCACTTTGGCGATCGTGAGGGTGCCACCCAAGGTGAACGTGTTGCTGTCTTCCGCATTCTGTTGGGCAGCGATGACGATGACTTGATTGGCGTGCGTGTCGATATCGATTTCTTCGCTCTTTGTGAGGACACCGTTCGTATAGACGCGCGTTTCGCTTCCGGTCTGTGTGTAGGCGATGTTCGTCCAAATAGACCCCTCTTCTTGGCCAAGGCCAGTATTGTCATCTCCATCATCCAGAGAAGGATCCCAACCAATATCAGGCCCATTCCCCCAATGGCCCACCGCTCCGAAGGCGTTGTGCGTGCCATGATTAAACGACATGTTAGAGCCATCCGGCCCGCCGCGATATCCCCAGGAAACGACGGTTTCTTCACCGGCGACAGTAGGGTTGTAGAGCCAGACCTGAATGCTGCGGCCGCTAGAGCCGTCCATTTCAGGAGTGGACCGCGGGCCAATGTGCCAACTGCTGCCATTGTAAGTCACGCCTTTCACCCCCTCGATCGTCGCCACGACCGGCGAGCCCTCGGCGGTGAAAGTCTGACCAAGCGCGCCAGCATTGGTCCAGGTGGGAATGGGACCTTCTGCCTGATCACGGGCGTCGAGATCGACAACAAGATCTGCTCGTCCTGACACGATCAGAACAAGCAGGAATGCTAGGATGTAAGGAGTGGTTTTCATGGCTGGTTTTTTGAGGTTTGAACGTCGCAATTACTCTTTCAAAGTGGCCAAGTAGGCGAGGACGTCTTCGAGTTCTTGGTCGTCTAACAAGAGGTTCATCGGCGGCATGGGAGACACTGGCGCAGGGTAGTTCTCAGCGATGGTCGCGTTGGGCTCGATGAGAGACTGCCTTAGATAATCAACGTCTTTGCGTGAGGCGATGCCATCGAGCGCCGGCCCGATGACGCCGCCTTCTCCACCTAACTGGTGACAGCGATTGCACGCCGCCACTTGGTGAGTGTGAAAGAGCGTTTTTCCACGTTCGACATTGCCAAGCTCAAGCCTGGGAACGTCGGTTTTGACAACGACAGGCACCAACTCGCGTAGTTGGATATCATCATACCAGGCGGTGCCGGTGGAACGCCCCCAGCCACCGAATAGGGTATTGATAGAGATGCTGCTGCGATTCTCGGAGTGAAAATCGATGCTGACTTCAGTCCAATCATTGTTACCTCGCACGCCCTTGGTGCGGGCTGGATTGTCGCCGCCTTGGATCTCGTGCACATTGAGCAAGGCGCCCATGGCATTTCCTTTGATGTCCTTGGTTCTGATCTTGGCGGAGAGGCGATAGTGCGTGCTCGGCTTCACAGCGATGCTGGTGAAGAAGGAAGTGTCCATGGGCTTTGTGACAACGATCTTGAGGCATTCTGTCCCCTCGATGCCTTCGTCCTTGGGCTTGCTATAAACAGCATCGGCTTCGTTTCCGCCGTATGTGCGTGGTTTCCATTCAGCTTTGGTTAGGAGATCGAGCCCAGGTTCAAAGGAAGTGGCATCAAAGCCTTCGACGCCGTGGCGCGCTGCAGCAGCCTTGAGGGCGGCGGCCAGCCATTCGTCGTTCTGATTCTCGGCATTGCTTAGCAGATTCTTCACGGCACTTTGTAAAGCGTCTGAGGTGGGGAATCCTGCCAGAGCGACAAAGGCCGCTAGGCGTGTGGTGAGATCGGGATCATTGATCACGGCAGATTCGAATAACAAACCAACGCCCGCTTCACTCTTTGCTAGGGCGCGAACGGCGTTGCGACGAAGGACTGGATTCGTGGAGAGCAGAGCTGCGCGATGCGTGTCGGCGTCGAGCTTGCCTAAGCCACGGAGGGACCACAGAGCGTGGACGGCACCGATGCCCTCGATCTTGGTGCTCGCCTTGAGAGCCGTGACAAGGTCTTCACGTTTGCCTTCGACGATTAAACGCTGAGCGGTCAGGCGCCAGAACTGGTTCGAATCGTGAAGTGCGCTGAGGAGCTTCTCGGCAGAAGCATCTGCTAGAGAAGCGATCTCGCTCTTTGGCGCTTTGTCCCACACGAGTCGGTAGATGCGACCGTGTTCGCGGTCACGGTTAGGATTCTCGTGGGCATTGCCCTTGCCATTCTTGGCATCGTAGCCGCCGCGATTACTGCTCGGTGTCGGGTTGTGTTGGATGATGAAATTGTACCAGTCAGCGATCCAAAGATTGCCATCAGGTCCGACCTCAGCCGCGACAGGTGAAAACCATTCATCGACCGAAGCAACAAGCGAGTAGGCGTTCTTAGTGATGAAGCCAGCGCCATCGCGTTGTGTTTGATACTGCCCTAGCAGATTGCCCGTTGGGCCTGCGACGAAAGCGCGTTTGCCTCGCCAAGACTCTGGGAACGCATCCGAGTTGGCAAAGGAATGCCCAGCACCAGCGGTGTAGGCTCCAAAGGCATCGACCTGGCGAATGCGCGACGTGATCGGATGAAACTTCGGTGTGGACCCGACCATCTTGGCCGACATCCCTTTGCCGCCAGGAAGGACGGTCGCTGGGATGCCGCAGTAGAAAGAGGGATTGTTGTTCGCGGTGGAACCGAACACATCACCAGAGTCATTGAAACCAAGCCCCCAAGTATTGTTGTTGAACTGGGCGAAGAAATCCATCGACTTGCCGTCTTGAGAGAAATGATAGACGCCCATACCGAAACGCTTCTCTTCACCACCGATCGTTCCATTGAACGCGGCATAGCCGACGGTGCCCCAAATCTTGTTGTCGAAGCCGTAGCGCAAGTTCGACGGGCCTGCATGGGTGTCGCCTGAGCCCCATCCTTCGATGAGTGTTTTTCTAACATCGGCACGATCATCGCCATCGGTGTCTTTCAGGAACAAGGTGACCGGTGCTTGATGCACGATGATGCCGCCATTATGGAATGTGAGGGAGGTGGGGATGTTCAAGCCATCGGCAAAGACGGTGACCTTGTCGCAGCGACCATCGCCATCGGTGTCTTCGAGGATCTTGATCCTGTCATCGCCTTTGCGTTCTGCGCGCACTGCGTTAGGATAATCGGTGGTCTCAATGACCCACAAGCGACCGTGTTCGTCCCAGGCGAGTTGCATGGGATTGATGATGTCCGGCTCGGAAGCAAAGAGTTCGAGTCTCCAACCCACCGGCACTTGTGTGTAGTCTAACGAATCCTCGGCATTGATAGGCAACTGATAGGGTAAGGGCTCGGGGCGCCGCTCGTAGTTCGGGATACTATCGCGTTTCTCGTAGGCGAAAGGCTTCCGCTCGCTGACAAACTTCTCATAGGAGGCTTGGCGTGTTTCACCAATACTCCAAAGGATGCCCGACTTGATCAGTTGATGAAACGCGGTCTGCTTCCAGACGCGTTCGTCATGGCCCGAGGCGGTGTAGTAGACGCGGCCTCTGCCTTGCGTGCGCGTCCACGTCCATGGCTCGGGTTCCTTGATGTTGTCGTCATCACCAGCGGGCTCGCGCACCATGAGAATGGTGCGATCTTCTCCATGCCCGGTGTGCACATAGGTTTCATCCCAGGTTTCGAACTCATTGACATCCTTCATCGCCGGATGCTCCTTGTTCACGATCTTAGCGGTGAACGTGCCCGTCTTGTGGTGCTGAAACTGCCCGCCAACCAAGTTGACAAAGCCTAACTGATTACGGAAACAGAAGCTCGCGCAATGCACGGGAATGAAACCGCCGCCGTCCTCAATGAAACGCACAAGATTCTGATAGTGCACTTTCTCGCAGGTGTCGTGATTAGCATAGAGCAAGACGCCGTCGAACTGAGAGAGGTAGTCGTAGTCGCCTAACGCTTCTGCGACTGACGTATGGTAATCAAAGTAGATCCCATCGGGCCCCAGCCCTTCCGCCAACATCGGGAAGTAGTCATTGGAAGGATGGTGCGTCGCATCATGTCCAAGGAAGAGGATACGAACGGGACCGTCCGTCGGTCGGGCATGAAGCGAGACCGTGAGGACGAGTGAGAGTAGGAGTGGCAGTAAGCGCATAATGGGTTAGGCTAAAGTGAACTCTGGCAAACGTACGATCTCACCGCCTTTCTGGGCGGATTCGTGCGCGAGGATGCCGGTGCACGTGATATTGGCCGAGTGAACAGCGTTGGGATAAGCGTCCTCACCACTGAGGAGCATTTGCACAAACTGATGCGCCAGATGCGGATGCGATCCACCATGGCCCGCGCCTTGAGTGAATGATAGGTGATCTTCGCCTTCGTCGCCGCCATAAACGCCGCCTTGAGTGAAGCCCGCGATTTCATCGGGCAAGAGATGACCGTAGTCAGGGCACTCGACCTTCTCTGGGATCTCGGGCTCAGGCTTCTTCGCCGTGTGGACGATGAGTGGCTCGCCTTCGATGAGTGGCCATTCGACCGACCTCTTATCCCCGTAGACTTCGAAAGACTCACGATACTGACGCGCGACATCGAAGAGTGAACGATGCACTTGAGCGGAAAGATCACTGTTAGCGAATTTGATATGACAGGTCTCTACCGCGTATGGCGATCCATAACATTCGTGCATTTCTTCGCGAATCGTTCCAGAAGGGAAACAACTCACATACTCCGCCTGATGACGACCAAGACCTAACACAGGACCCACACAGTGCGTGGCGTAGTGCATGGGCGGAAGACCAGGCCAATAGCCAGGCCAGCCATCCATGTCTTGCTGGTGCGAGGCTTTGAGGAACTGCAGTTTGCCCAACTCGCCCTTGTCGTAGAGTTCCTTCATGTAGAGAAATTCCCGTGCGTAGACGACGGTTTCCATCATCATGTACTTGAGCCCGGTGGACTGCGTGAGTTCCACGATCTGCCGACAGTCTTCCACAGAGGTCGCCATCGGCACAGTACAAGCCACATGCTTGCCTGCCTTCAGTGCTGCGATGGATTGCTCCGCGTGATTAGGAATCGGTGTATTGATATGCACCGCGTCAATGTCAGGATCCTCAAGAAGATCTTCGTAGCTGGTATAGCGCTTTTCGATACCGAACTTGTCGCCGACTTCGTTGAGCGTTGCCTCCGTCCGTTGGCAGATGGCGGCCATGTTCGCGCCGGGGTGGCGTTGATAAATTGGAATGAACTCGGCCCCAAAGCCGAGGCCGACGATTGCGATGTTAACTGAAGTCATCATAGAAGAGAATAGCGGGAGAGATTTCGAAAAACATGTATCGAAACGGATAATTTGTGTATGATTACGCCATGAATTCGATTCTCGCCGAGAGGGAGGCCTGGTTTGGCGGTCTACGGCCAGGCGGCATGCGAGAGCTGTTCGAGCATTTGCCCAACACACTCTATTTCGCCAAAGATCGGGAACTTCGTCTCATGGCAGGCAACCGGGCGTTCACCGAGCGCTGTGGCTACACCCGTGAGCGAGATTTGATTGGGCACGTGGACCGAGAAATTTTTCCCGCCGAGTTGGCTGCGAAGTATCGTGCGGATGATAGGATCGTGATCACCACAGCCAAACCGCTCATAGGCATTGTCGAACTCTTCCCAGATTCTCTCAACGAGCCAGAGTGGTTCGTGACCGACAAAGTTCCGCTCTTCACTCTCGAGGGAGAAGTCGCGGGACTGTGCGGTACAGTCCGCAGTTACGAAGGCGCACGCGCTGCCTTGCAACCGTATTTGGATCTTTTGCCGGTCATGGACTACCTGAAAACGCACTACGCCGAGAACGTTTCGATCTCCAATTTAGCGATGCATGCTGGCATCTCAATGCGCCATCTGCAGCGACGCTTTCAGGAGACCTTCAAGACCACGCCGCGAGATTACATTATGAAACTTCGCATCTTGAATGCATGTGATTTGCTCTTGAAAACGAATCTAACAGTGACCGAGATCGCTCTTCAAGTTGGTTTCTACGACCATAGCGTCTTCTCACGCATGTTTTCCAAAGTGATGGGCATTTCGCCAAGGGCCTACCGCAAAGAACATCCACGACCCTAAAGGAGCCTTAATCTTAGTGCTTGTGCATTGTTACGACTTCGAATACTCCCATCGGTTCTTGGATACTTTCAATCACCGCCAGTCTGAACGTACTGAAGCACATCGTGGATCTTGCAATTGCGCTCGCTTTAGGCTGGTTTATTCAAGGATGAAACACTGGCTCATTCTTCTCTTCTTTCTTGGGATCGGCCTTGGGCGTGCCCAGCAGGCCGATCAGTCATACCTGGCTCGAAAGGATCAGCTCCTTCAGCAACGTACCCAGCTGAATCAAACCGTTTGGGCGCAAGAGTCGGAGGCCCAGCGTCACGAGAACAGCCTTGTGCAGCTTTGGGATGCCTTGCTTGAAATCAACCGGCAAGGGAAGGGCGACAAAGCCACCGTCTTCAAAAGCCTCGGCCTCTCGGAAGTGAAGCTCGGCACTATATCAAAGCCACGAAATCTGGATCACGGCATCTCCGTGGTGCAGCTTGCCGCAGGAAAGAAGTTAGAGATAGCAGCGTGGCATGCGTGGTTGGACAGGATCACCGCTGAAGGTTACCAACTCGTCCAGTCCGAGTGGCACCACGCCACTTTCTCACAAGACGCCAAAGGCGTGGCCAAATCGACGGTGAACATCGTGCTTCATCTCACGCAGAAAAGCACGCTCACCCGTCTCGCTATCGAAGGGCCTATCTCCGTCACTTGGGCTCATGAGAACGTGAAATCTCCCGTGCCTCGCGCGGCGTCCGTCGACTGTTCGGGACTGCGTCTTCTCAAACGGACCGGGAAACCTATCTTTGAGAAATGGTTCACTCTCAATCCCTCCAAGCATAACAAACCTTCAGGCATTCATCCCTTGCATGTCTACGATCTGGACGGCGATGGGAAATCCGAGATCATCGCCGCAGGTTGTAACACTGTCATTGCGCAGAATGATAACGGCGCCTTCAAGACCAGGACTTTTCTCAAACATTGGGAACGCCTCCATGAGACAGGCCTACTCGCCGATGCCAATGGCGATGGCCATGTCGACTTCCTCGCCCCCAATGGCACCGGCGACATGCTCCTCTTTCCTGGCTCCGAGAAAGGCCTACTCGACAGTAAACCGCTAGGAAAAACGAAGGGTGGCGGCCCCCTGCAGCAGCCTACCGCGCTCACTGCGGGGGATATCGACCTCGATGGCGACCTCGATTTGTGGGTCGGCCAGTATCGCATCAGCTATGTTCGGGGCGTCATGCCAACCCCCTACTACGATGCGAATGATGGTCTGCCAGCCTACCTCCTCCTCAATGAAGGCGGGGGAAAATTCATTCCCTGGACTCCCGAGGCGGGGCTAGAGAAGAAACGCCACCGGCGCAGCTATACCGGCACCTTCGTCGATCTCGACGATGATCGTGATCTAGATCTGTTAGTCGTGAGCGATTTCGCCGGGATTGATATCTATCACAATGATGGCAAAGGCCATTTCACCGACACGACAGAGACGACAGTGGACGAGCGCCATCTCTTTGGCATGTCCGCCACATTCGGCGACTACAATACGGATGGGAAACTCGATTTCTACGTCGCTGGCATGGGCTCAACCACAGCACGCCGCCTAGAAAGCATGGGCGCCAAACGCACCGACGATCCCAACGTCGACCGGATGCGCATGACAATGGCTTACGGGAATCGCATGTATGTTGGGTACGGCTCAGGCAGGTATCAACAACCAACCTTCAAGGATCAGGTCGCTCGCACCGGCTGGGCTTGGGGAACCACAACGCTAGACTTCGACAATGACGGCGACGACGATCTCTTCGTCGCAAACGGTCATTCCTCTGGCAAGTCCACCAAAGATCACTGCACGCATTTCTGGTGCCACGACATCTACAAACCTCTCTCAAAACCTGACCGCGCCATGCATGAAGTCTTCCAAGAGATTCACAAGGGTTACTTCGACAAGAGTGAGTCCTGGGACGGCTATCAAAAGAGTCATTTGATCATGAATGAAAGTGAAGGCCATTTCACCAACATCGCCTTCCTCATGGGGGTTGCCGATGAGTTCGACGGGCGCGCCGCGCTCAGTGATGATCTTGACGGCGATGGACGCATGGATCTGTTAGTAGTAGAAGATCGTTGGCATGAAGGGCAATTACTCCATGTCTATCACAACACGCTCGAGAATGATCATCACTGGATTGGTGTGCATCTCTCCGAAGAAGGTCTCCACAAATCACCGCTCGGCGCCCGAGTCGAACTCAACACGAACCGCGGCATGCAAACGCATGCCATCGTAGCCGGAGAGACCATTCATGCACAGCACCGCCCCACTGCTCACTTCGGCCTCGGACGAGACACCGACGTCAAGTCGCTTCGCGTGATCTGGCCCAACGGCAAAGAACGACGCCTCGAAAAGCCAGAGGCGGATCGCTATCACACCATTCACCCCCCCGCCCTATGATGACCTGTGAAAGGATACCAGATCTGCGCGGTCTCATGATCCGTCCAGGAAATATCAACGAAGACGGGCACCCTTCTCGGGTCTTCGAATCTTGAGCGCCTTACCTTTATCGATTAATTGGCGCGGTACTTCGGACCTTCGAGATGGTGGCCATGAGTTCAAGGCCCTGATTGAACGTGCTGAGTGTCTGTTCCCTGAAAGTTGTACTTGATGGCAAGGTGCGTGGATTCGTCCATGGGTGATCGCGATCCACTTGGTCGAATCGCTCCCTCCAGGAATGTGTTAGTCTCGCCTCGGTGAATTCCCCTGACCAGAGGCGTGCTTGTGATAGACTGTCAGCTGATCGGAGGTGCGTTCTTTCCAGCAGTATTTCTAGAGCCTGATCGCGTTCGTTTCCCTCCGGCATCTCCAGAACTTTTGTCGAGATCATGTAGGGATCATAAGCCGCCAGGAGGCTTACTTCGGAAAGTATGGTCGCGTGCGCGAACTCTAACTTATTCGCCAATACAAGTTCCTCTTGCCAAGCGGTCAAGGCATTGAGGCCGCTCCCGACGAAGAGGCCCTTAGCCACAGCATCAATCATCTGCAGATCATTCACGTGAAGCTTTGCTGTGTGACTGTCTAGTAGGGCCAGTCGAAAGAGCGCATGTGATTTCGCCTTGTCGTGGAGATTGCCGCTCGGCAGTTGGTCGGCCCAAGCCAAGGCTTCCTTCGGAGTTAGTGCATCGCTGAATCGGCCGAAGAGAGCTGCAGCCTCCACCGTGTGGGTGTGCTGCTCAAGCCAGCTTTGAGGCTCGTCAATTTGCCCCAACCCTAACCATGTTTGAAATCCAGGCTCCGCCATCTCCCATGAATTGCCGGCGTGATTGGCTTCGAACAACCAATCGAGCGCCTGCCTCGGGTCGACTCTTGCCCAGCGCTCTGTGAGAACGGGAAGGGTTGCTCTCTGAGTCGACGCATGCAGTTCCAGAACCCAAGCGGCAGCACGCACTGGATCTTTGCTAGCCCACAACCCTACAAAGGTGCCCGTGAACAAATCCGAGTCGGATTGGGCTGGAAGGCCAACGATCCAGTCAGCCACCGCTTGCCGATCTCTATCGTAGAGAAACGGTATCGACGCGTTGATCAATCGGGCGCGAGGGGAATGCTTACTATCCACGAAAGTCGTGCTTTGGCTTCGGGGTAGCGACGCCTCCATCACATTCGGATTGGGGAGGTTTGACAATGCCGTGCAGGCAGATTCCATGGACCGTTTGTTCAAGGCCTCTGCCAAGATGATGTACGCGTCATCGCCAGTGCCGCCTCGTCCAGCGAGATAGTCAAAAGCCACTCCAATATCGTGTTTCGCAATGACCCCTAACGCTGAACGCATGGCAAAGCGTTCTGAGCGATCGGCTCTAGGGATCTCCTTGAGCCAGTGAAGAAGCCCTATCTGGTCTTCCGCCTGCCAAGCCGCCAGCGGGTAACTGAGTTCTTCCGCCAAGAGAGCGTCACTGGTGGCTGCTTGGCTCTGTACGAGTAATGATAGTATCGCTCCAGCGCACCGTTTAGCTTCAAGCCTCGTCCAGCGTCGAAAGAGTGGCTGCAGGTATACAGCGTCATCCATACCATTGAGATGATTGGTTAGGCGGATCAATGCTTTCTCACGAGCTGGGTTGTCCAGCGAGTAGATCCCTTCGAGATCGTCCACAGCCAGATGAAGAGATAGCATAGTGCTCTGATCAAACAGAGAGGAGGAGACCGATTTGGAGACCGATTCGATCGAAACCTCCTGCGTCCCGGGTCGCGATCCCCACTGGGCAACACCGAAGCTCGAAGAAACGACTAGACCGGCACTTCCTAGCAGGAAGAGAGGTTTGGAGAACCACATCACCATGGTAGACCAGAAGGTTACCTGACCGACTTCTAACAGAGCCATATTAGAGAGCGAAGAAGCAAGCCCTGCTGGAGCGGACATGGCACCCGCAGTGAAAAGCTGGCTGGTAAAAACCGCCGATGAGGCGGTGATTCCGCGTTTGGTGAGGTCTCGGCGCAACCGATCCATGGCTCGGTAGACACGCTTCTGCGCCGCACGTTGATGAATGCCAAGGGCTTCGCCGATTTGATCGAAATTGAGGTCTTGGTGAAAGGCGGATTCATAGTCCTAGCGCACAAATGAAGCAGGCAGAGCCGCGGATGTGTGTTAAAGCATCATTCAACTTCGAAACCAAACAATGCCAAGCACCTACCGACGCCTCTGCCAAGAAGACCGATATACATCCATCGCTTGCTCCAGGAAGGAAAGACGAGCTCCCAGATCGCCCGAGCACTGAATTTTGATCCAAGCACCATCAGCAAAGAGATCAAACGTAACTCTGGTGGTCGCGGCTATCGCCCAAAACAGGCTGGGCAGTT
>JBLHHN010000020.1:0-35525 GCA_047616785.1 Verrucomicrobiales bacterium | reverse complement strand
AGGAGTGATCCAAGTAATGGAAGAAAGCCGGATAGGGTTTGAGAAAGCGTCAGGAAAGACCCGTCAAGAAGCGAAAGAGAAAGATAACCTGCTAAGGCGAATCGCCGAGCGAGTGGTGATCGAGCGGGCAGAACGAAACGAACCACGCAAGAAGAAGCGAAGACCGAAAAGTTACGGATGGTTGCAAAAACCCAGGCACAGCTATTTCGAGCATTTCGGAGATGAAAACCCGCCTAGAAAAATCCTCGATGAAGCCTCTTAAACTGGTGCCATTCGGGCTAGCTGTGTGAACTGGCATGATTTCTAACTAGTGGCTGAAGATGACAGAAAATTAGGGACCGAAATATAAAAGCTCTTGTTAGAAATATTTCTGTCGTTAGACATTGGCGAGTCTGGCTGTTGAGTCACCGAAGCGCTCCAAGCTTTGAACGCCCATGCGGTCGGCGAGGCTGAGGAACATGTTCGACATGGGCTGCGAGCTGTGTTGCATGTAGCGCGAAGGTGTTAGAAGGCCGCCGCCGCCGCCTGCGAGGACGACGGGGAGGTCGTCGTGGGTGTGGCGATTGGAGTCGGCGTTGCCGCTTCCGTAGACGATCATGGAATTGTGCAGGATGGAGTGGCCATCAATGTCCTTGGTCTGGTCGAGCTTGTCCAGGAACTTGGCGAATTGCTGGACATACCATTGATCGATCTGCGCGACTTTCTCGACGCGCTCTTCTTTTTTCTGGTGATGTGAGAGATCGTGGTGACCTTCCGGAATGCCGATCTCGCTGAACGAGCGATTATCGCCATCGTGGCCGAGCACGAAGGTGGCCACACGTGTGGTATCTGTCTGGAACGCTAACAACATCCTATCATACATGAGATTCACATACTCCATCTGACTGGTTGGGATGCCAGCTGGCGTGGCGACCTCGGGATCGAGGGGTTCAAACTCCTCGCTCTTCTCAATGCGTTTCTCGATGTCGCGCACGCTGGTGAGATACTGATCGAGCTTGCCTTGGTCGTCAACGCCGAGACGTCGTTGCATGTCTTTGGCGCTGCCTAACACGAAGTCTAGAACCGAGGGACGATCTTGAATGCGCCGTTGGGTGTTGGCCGCACGTTCGGCATGCTTGCCAGCACCGAAGAGACGCTCAAAGACAAGCCGTGGGTTGGACTCCGGCGTCATGGGTGTGGTGTTTGAGCGCCAGGATATATTATACAGATAGGCGCATGAATAACCTGAGTCACAACCGGAGGACTGGCGATTCTGATCGCAGGTGACTTCCAGCGAAGGCAAGTGTGTGAGATGACCGACTTGATTGGCAATGACTTGGTCGATGGAAATGCCGCACTGCACGTCTGTGGCATTTTTATTCCACCGCACGCCTGTTAGGAAGACGCCATTGCCGCGCGCGTGATCGCCTCCACCGTCCTTACCACCTTCGGCGTTCTTGTGATCGAGCCCGCGCATGATCTGAACCTTCTGCCGGATCTGCTCCAAAGGTTGAAGCGTTTGATTCAACGTGAAATCAGATGGACCACCCTCCGGCCACCAATGCTTGGGGATGGCTCCGTTAGGGAAGAACACAAAGGCAGATCTCAATGGAGCGCCAGTGGCGGTCGTGGCCAAGCGGCGCGCGACGTCTTCCGCTGCAGCGAGATGTGATGTTGGCAGGAGAGACTCAAACGCGGGCAGGGCGATGCACGTTCCCAGGCCTCGCAAGAAATGACGTCGACCAAGACTGGAATGACGCTCGGCGCGGTCGTTAGATTTTTTTATAGAATCGTTAGTGATTGCGGCGTTTCTGAAACGGTGCGGATTCGATAATGCCCATGATCAAGGCAGAGGGACGGCCATCGCTTTCTTGAGCCGTTCCACGATCTGATCGATAGTCTCGACATCATGGTATTCCAAACCCCGTCCCAAGGCATAGGTTAACATCTTCTCGGTCAAGCAGTGGTAGAAGTCGTCCCGTCTTTCCGTGGCGAGAATCTTCTTCAGAGCCTTGATGCTGTCGAAGGGTTCGCCCGTGACCAGTTGTCCCTCGGCGGAGATCGGAGTCCCGCGCTCTTGATCTCGCCACATGCCCATCGCATTGAAGTTCTCCAAGGCAAGGCCCAGCGGATCCATGCGATCATGACAAGATGCGCAAAGGGGCTGCGCACGATGGATCTCCAAACTCTCACGCACCGTGACTTCACGTGGACGCGATTCATCCACGGCATCTTCCAAAGCTGGGATGTTCGGCGGCGGCGGTGCAGGCGGAGTGCCGAGGATATTCTCCAGAATGAACACCCCGCGTTTCACCGGCGAGGGCCGGTCTGGGTTCGATGTCACGGCTAGCATTGTGCCCTGCGTAAGAATGCCACCACGCGGGCTGTCTTCGGGAAGGGAAACGCGTCTCATCTCGCGACCAGTCACCCCCTCGATGCCATAGTGCTTTGATAGGTCCTCATTGAGAAAGGTATAGTCGGCGTCTAACAACTCGACCATGCTGCGATCCTCGCGCAGGAGATACTCAAAGTGCATCTCCGTCTCACGGCGCAAGGCTCTGCGCAAACTGCCGCCAAAGTCGACACGCCGACGATTGCGAAACGATTTGAAGAAGGCCTCTTGCACTTCTGCCAGCCCCTTGGTCTGTTCTTCGGTGAGTTTCTCAGAATCAACGCGCCGCAGCTCGCGAAAGCGATCACGCAGTGCATCCGCCTTGGGATCGCGTTTCTGCTCTCGCCTGAGGATGGAGCGTTCATTGATATTCACTGATTCCACATCACACGCTTGCAGCCATTGCCCCGTGAAATTCTTCATCAAGGCCTGGGATCGAGGATCTTCTAACATGCGCGTCACTTGATCCTGAAGATTCCCCCGCAATTGTTTCGCTGCGGCTAGCTGGATCAACTCCTCATCAGGCATCGACGACCAGAAGAAGTAAGGCTAGCGTGAAGCCGACGCATACTCATTCACCAAAGGAAAAGCCTCGTTCGAGCCTAACTGAACCGCTTCCTCCCGAAACAGAAACGGCGGAGACACGAGCACCGCCGTCATGGTTTGGGCGACGCCGACTTCGAAGGTCTTGCCAGGCTGAGAATAGGTCGCCACAGCAAGAGACACGAGTCTATCAATGACAGAAGGATCGATGGGGCGGCGATAGGCTTTGAAAGCAAAGTTCGAAAGCAACTCGCGGGCATAGTCCTGGCGATCTGTGGGATGATCCGGCACCGCCCCAGGGAAGAAGCGTTCGTAGCCGTCTGGATGAACCCAATGCGCCTGCTCCATAGGTCCTCGCATGGTCCCCGATCCAATGCAAAATGAAAGCGAACGCACCTGTTTCTCATCGGGCGTGAGCGGTTTAACTTCAATCTCTAACACATGTTCGCTAGCCTTCCAATCCCGTTCAAACTCAAATGGAAAGCGTTTGTCGCCTTCCCTAACAAATTCGCGCTTGAGCACTTCCTCGCCATCAATGCTGAAACGAAACGCCGCTTTGTTGTAGTCGAACTGGTTGTCCACGTAACGTTCCTCTGCGCGCACGTTGAGCACTAGCTGATACGTTCCCGATTTCTGCACTTTGATCGTCGCTTTGGCCAAAGCAGGCTCGTAGTAGGACAGTCTCAGTGAATCATCATCTCGCCGACCAGACCTGCCCCGACCTTCAACGTCATCTTTCTCCGCCACGACGAGCGCTTGTTTCTCGAACATCTTCCCAGGCACTTCGCGCTCTGCAGGAACTCCGGACACCACGGGCACCACGGGCACCGCTTCACTGACAATCGCCTTAGCGGCGTCGAAATACTTCTCCATCAACATCTGAGACACTGTCAGGACATCGGTAATGTTATCAAAGCCATGCCCAGAATCATCCTCCGGGAACTCCGCGCTCGTGTTGAAGTCGACACCGATCAGATCACGAATCGTATTTCGATACTCCACACGATTGAGCCGCCTAACAGTCACACGGCCAGGATCAGGATTCGCAGGATCACTTTTAAAACATCGTGCTTGATCCACTCGGCAAGCACCTCCCGTCAACGGCGGTTTGTCACTCGGAGGCATCAGCTCCGTGCGCGTCATCTTCAGAACCTTCCACCAATGATCGTGACCTCCCAGCAACGTCTCGTCCGTCGCAAACTCATCCAGCGCCCCCCCTTCTTCGCGCCATCACCGTGGCAATCATAACAATACTCGACCAAGATCGGTTCCACCTGAGCCCGATAGGTTTCCAAGTCTTCTGCACGCGCTGAATGGGCGAGGCACAGCGCCTGAAGGGTCAGAATGCGGATGAAAGGATGTTTCATTTCAACGTATCCCACTTGGATCTCCGTTTTAACAAGAATAGTGACCGGATCGTCAATTAAACCATGACGCCGCACTCTGCCTATTCAGGGCATTCCCCCAATGCGAACCACTACGGTTCGATCAGCAAATCGTGCTCATCATCTTCGTCATCTCCCTCCAACTCCAAGGCGCAATCGATCAGCGCAAGGTGGCTGTAGGCTTGCGGAAAATTCCCCAGCTGCCTGCGCGTTTCGAAATCAAGATCCTCGGCGAATAGGCCGTGCGGGTTGGCGCACGCCAACAGCCTCTCGAACATCGCGCGCGCTTCTCTGCGCCGACCGATGCTCGCCAGCGCTTTCACCATCCAAAACGAACACACGGTGAAGGCGCTCGTCGGTTCGCCGAAATCATCCTGGTTCTTGTAGCGGTACATCAATCCATCACGGCAAAGATCTCTTTCGCTCGCCTCGACCGTCTTCACAAATCGCTCGTCTCGTGGTTCGAGAAATCCATACTCGGCCATCAACAAGTTCGACGCGTCCAAGTGTGGGCTGCCAAACGATTGTGTGAAGGCCCCCGCCTCATCGCTCCAACCTTCGCGGCAGATCGTCTCATGGATCTCATCGCGCAGTGGCTCCTGCTTGTACGCCCAGGCGTCTTTGCCGAGAGATCTCGCGATCTTGATCCCCCGATCAACCGCCACCCAACACAGAACTTTGGAAAAGACAAAATGCCTTTCATCGCCACGGATCTCCCAAATCCCCTTGTCCGGCTCACGCCAACTCTCGGCGACTTTCCTCACCACAGCTCGCACCCGCGTCCACACCTGATCGAGGCGTTCCGGAGTGCGCCGACGTTCCCCAATGTCCTGGCAGACGACGTCTAACAGAATTCCGTAAATATCGTGCTGCGACTGGTGATAGGCAGCGTTACCAATTCGCACCGGCCCCGATCCGAGGTAGCCAGACAGGTGGTCGAGCGTCTCCTCGGTGAGCTCTTTCTCGCCGCGCAACCCGTACATGATCTGGAGGTTGTCGTCCTTGGTCGGCACCGTCCGTAGCATCCAATCGATGAAGCGTGTCGCCATCCGCGGGTGCCCGATTCTCCTCAGCGTCGAGACCGTCATCGACGCATCACGTATCCAGCAAAAGCGATAGTCCCAATTTCGCTCCTCGCCCACAGTCTCAGGCAAGGACGTGGTCGCCGCTGCCACAAGGGCGCCGGTGTTATCGAACTGCATCAGCTTCAATGTCATCGCCGAGCGCATCACTTCATCAGCGTAGCGCTCGGGCCGGTGCGTGCGCTCCGACCACAACATCCAGTAAGCGCGCGTGCGCTGCAGCATCAGTTGCGCCGTGTCCGCCGTCGGCGTCTGCACTTTGTCGTGGTAGCTGAGGAGAACGTGTCGCGTATCGGTGAGTTCGAACTCCTCCCCGCCGAGCACCGCCGCGCAGGGAAGGTTCGTGTAGAGGTAGATCGATTCGAAGAAATTGCGACCTGTGCCGTCAGTGCCCGTCGTCGAGCTCTTGATCAGGCCAGCGTCAATCCTCTCATTAACAGTATCCGATCGGCCATACTCTAACCGAGGATCATAGTGCACCCGCACGCGCGGCGTCCCGCTTCGGCATTCGAGGATCCGGACGATGTCGGAAGGCGCGTCACCAGCCGTCCCCGCCCTGCCGTCCCACGTGTAGCGCGGCATGAAATCGATCACGTGGAATGCGGACTCACCGTCATCGGAAACAAACTGCGTCACCAAGATGTTAGTGTTCTTCTCATACTTCTGACTGACCGCTTTTCCATCGATCATCTCGATCCCCATCTCGCCGCCGCGATCCTCATCTAGCAGTGATGCGAATACGGTGCCGGAATCGAAATCCGGAAGGCAGCAGAAGACGATGGTGGCGTCCCAATCGACCAGGGCGCAGCTGCGCCCGTTGCCGATGACGCCGTGGTGGTAAGTGTCGGTTCGTTTCTTACTCATTTACTCATGGTTCAGTTCGGTGGCGAAATTCTCGAGGAAACTGCGGATGCCGCGAATGCTCGTCTGGCGGATCGCCCGCGTTGGCGAGTTGCCGATGTGCACAGTGACAAAGTCGATCCCCTCGTCCAACTCCAGCGCAAACATCGTCTCGTCTGTCTGGTCGTCGCCCGCTGCGAGCACGGCGTCTGGTTGCCACTCGGCGATCAGCGCCTTTACCGCCTGGCCCTTATTCACAAGCTGGCTGGCGACTTCCACGATCTTTTTACCGTGGTGGACTGAAACTGGCAGATTGGCGGTCACGTCCGTTAGTTCTGAGAGTAAATCTCGTGCCTTCCACAGCCCAAAGTCTGGGTCCGCGCTCCGGTAGTGCCACACAATAGACGAGAGCTTCTCCTCGATGTGTGATCCAGGGGTCGAATCCGCCGCCTGCTGCAAATGGGGCAACACCACGTCCTTCCAATCGGTATCAATATGATCGCGGATCAACGTCCATTCATCCTTGCCTGGCAGCAGCCAGCGATAGCCGTGTTCCGACACCAGGGTGATCCCTCCGCCAGAGAAATGTTTCTGCAAGAAACTCGCTGGCCGCCCGCTCACCACGGCGACATCGACGTTAGGATTTGCCGAGAGCTGCTCCAGCAAAGGGCGCAGGTATTCGTCTGGCACGGCGGCATCTGGATCGTTCACGAAATCGCGCAGCGTGCCATCGTAGTCGAGGAACAGGGCGATCCGCTCACCCGCGTGGGCGCGCTTGGCCAGCCCTGCTGCCAGATTCGGGAAACGCGGTCCCACCTCGGGGTGGTTCACCTCCGCAGCACTGTTGAGCTCCGAGAGAAACTGTTTCGCCCAGGCTGCCGAATCGTTCCTGCGCACGCGCTTGCGCATCAACTCCGTACGTTTCACCGTCTCATCCGGCGACATCTTCAGTGCGGTGTCCATCGCCGAGACCATCTCGCGCACGTCGTGCGGGTTTACCAGGATCGCCTGCGACATCTCCTGCGCTGCCCCGGCAAACTCGCTGAGCACGAGCACTCCCGGCCGCGCCCCGATCTCGTCATTTTTACAATCGACGTATTCTTTCGCGACCAGGTTCATCCCATCGACAAGCGGGGTCACCAAGCAGACATCCGCCAGCGCGTACAGAGCCGCCAGCTCTGCCTGAGGAAAGCTTCGATAGAGAAACTGCAAGGGCGCATGCCCAACGGTGCCGAAATCACCATTGATCGCGCCGACCTCGCGCTGCACTTCCTCGGTGAGTTGCGTGTATTCCTCGATCTCCTTCCGTGACGGAACGGCGATGATCACAAACACCACTTCGAGTGCCATCTCAAGGTTCTCCTCCAGGAAACGCCGGATCGCCGTGAGCTTCTGCGGCACGCCCTTCGTGTAGTCCAGACGCTCCACGCTGAGCAGGAGTTTCTTGCCGTCTAGCGCCGCCGAGTGCCTCGCAAGCGCTACTGAAAACTCGTCCGACTTCATCGCCGCCGTGAAACCGACATGGTCGTGGCCGATCGGGTATACACCCAGCTTCACTTGCCGGTCATCCGCCAGCACCGTATCCATATCAGATTCGATCCCGAGCACCCTCAACAGCGCAGAACGGAAGTGGCGCAGGTAGTTGTAGGTGTGGAAGCCGATCAGGTCCGCGCCGATCATACCGCGCAATACCTCCCTGCGCTGCGGCAGGGTGCGGAAGATCTCACTACTTGGAAACGGGGTGTGCAGGAAGAAGCCAACACGCAGATCCTTCCCAGAGCCGCGCAGCATCTGCGGCAGGAGGAACAGTTGATAGTCGTGGATCCAGACGGTATCGCCGTCCTCGGCCACTTCCAACACCGCATCGGCAAACTTGCGGTTCGCCTGCTCGTACAGCCCAAACCACTCGTCGACGAAACGCGCACGCTCAAGCATCAGGTGAAGCAACGGCCACAGCGTCCCGTTCGAGTAGCCCTCGTAGAAACCGTCATACTCCGCGCGCCCGAGCAGCACCGGTTTGACATCGATTGCCGCCATCGATGCCTCAAGCGACGCGATGTCCTCGACGTCCTCGGTGCAGATCCCCGGCCAGCCGACCCAGGTCGCCTCCACACCGGCTCCGGCCAACGCAGACGCGAGTCCGCCAGCGGTACGCACAGGTTTTCCGTCGGCACCAACCCGGACGGGAAGGCGATTTGATACAAGCAGTGTTTTTGACATGGGGGATCAGTGTGCGTGCCAGCGCTCACCAATCAAGGTTTACCTAAAGACTCCTATCACTCATCCGACGCCCATCGCACGGACATCAGCTGTCCACGAAGGCGATTGAAAGTCACTCCCTCGACGCCATAGCGCTTTGATAGGGATTCATTAAGAAAGGTTAAGTCGGCGTCTAACACCTCGACCATGCTGCGATCAAGCCGTGCATCCACCTTGGGATCGCGTTTTTGTTCTCGCCCGAGAATGGAGGGTGCACGTTGATGTTGCTATGAACTGGGCAGTTCTGAGTGGACGTCGATTCTTAGGAATCGCATGGTGATCCCATCCATGTCGAACGTATCTAGAATCCTCTTCATCGTCCTTGCTTTGGCCTGCCAACTCGTGGGTCAAGACATCTTTACCGATCGTAAGAGTTTCGCCGCGCATCCGCGTGACGTGGAGCAGGTGCCCCTGGACGCTTTCATGTTTGGTGAGGAATTTGCCAAGGACTTGAAGATTGAGGTCTGGGCGCAATCGCCCATGATCTTTTCGCCCGTGGCGATGGATATCGATCCGCAAGGAAGGCTTTGGCTCACAGAAGGCATTGATTACAATGTGGGGAAACGGATCAAAGGCGGGCAATCCATCATTGTGCTTAGCGATACCGATCATGATGGGAAGGCGGACCACTCGCACATCTTCGTCACGGAACCCGATGCCCGGCCAGCGCCGTTGGGCATTGCCGTCTTCGACAACAAGATCGTGCTTTCATCCACGCCGTCGATGACGGTCTACACCGACGTGGATCGGAATGCGATCTTTGACCCTGCCATTGATAAGAAAGAAACATTCCTCACAGGTTTTCAGAACAAGCGACACGATCACACCCTGCATGCGGTGGTTGGGAGCCCGAGTGGGCAATGGTACTTCAGCTATGGCAACTGCGGGGCTGACATTGAGACGAAGGATGGCCGTCATTTCCTCTCCGCATGCTACTATGGTTATGCGGATGCCATTGGGAAGCCGAGTTCTGATGGGCATGTCTATGTCGGCGGCGTGGCCATGCGGATCAATCCAGATGGCACGGGACTGACGCCCGTTGGGCATAATTTGCGCAATTCTCATGACATGTTTGTCAGTTCATTTGGCGATGTTTTACAGAGTGACAATGATGACCCTGCTCATTGCCGATCCTCATGGCTCATGGAGCACGGAAACATGGGCTACGCTGACTTGAAGGATGGGAGTCGTTCATGGGAAGAGGTCTCCAAGAGTTGGGATGAGCCTCAGGGTTGGCACCGCGATTTGCGCTATTCCAGGTCGCACTGGCGGCAGAACTATCCGGGCGCCACCCCTCCAGGGTCCATCTATGGAGCAGGATCTCCGACAGGAAATGTGTTTATCGAAGGAGATGAGCTTGGCGAGAACAATCGCGGCGTCTACCTCGTGTGTGACATGATGCGGAAGGAAGTCATGGCCTGCCGCCCGGTGGCTGAGGATGCTCAGATCGAGATGGGGCCGCATCGTCCTTTCCTCACGTTGAAGGAGGACTCCAAGGGCGAACATTTCCTGCCCACCGATGTTGTCTTGGGCACCGATGGCGCGCTCTATCTCAGTGACTTCTACAATGACACAAGCCGACGCACGAATCAGCTCTCAGGAACGATCTACCGCATCACGCGTCGTGAGCAGAAGCCGACCGTGCCACCCACGGTCGACTTCGAATCGCCTAACGGATTGCTGGAAGCCTTGAAGAGCCCAGCCGTCAATGTGCGGGCAGAAGCCGTGGCTAGACTGAAGACCCAGGGTGAGCTTGTTGCCGCCATGCTCGTGGAGTTCTTTACCAACGAGAGCAATCCATTCATCAAAGCACGCGCACCCTGGGTGCTCGCGCAGTTAGGCGCTTCCGGCCAAGCCATGGTCGGAGAGCTTCTGAAGTCTGACAATGTCCAACACCGCCTTGTCGCCTTCCGAGCACTACGCTTTGCCGCTCCAGAACGCATCTTGCCGATGGCCCGTGAACTTTGCCGTGATCCTTCTCTGAGCATCCGCCGAGAGATCGCCACGGCTTTGCGTGATGTGCCCTTTGAGGGATGTCAGGACGTGCTTGCAGTGCTCATCGAAGGCTATGATGGGAAGAATCGCTGGTACTTGGAAGCTCTGGGCATTGCCGCCACCAAGAAAGAGCAGGTCGTCTATGAAAAACTGATCCGCCCACGCTTTGCCAACACGCCACCTGTGGATTGGGATGATCGTGCCAAGAATCTCGCCTGGCGTTTTCACACACCGGAAGCGATCGAAGACTTGCATCGTGTCATCCTCGCACAGAAGCCAATGCTGGAAACGTTTCGCCATCTTGTCATGGCCTATGCCAGTTTCCGGAGCGATTCCGATCGCCAGACGCGTCGAGAGAAATTAGCCGAACTGGCGAAGCTGCCCGCTTTCTCGGAACCGGAATTCCAAATCACGGTCGAAGAGATCCTTGCCCGTGATCTCAATGATCTGAAAGGAGAGCCTTTGCGCACGAGTTACCGGATGCCCACCGCGTTTGGCGAGAAGACGGAGCTCTCTGACATCAACACCATTGCTGCTCTCAAAGGACATGCCGCCGATGGGAAACTGAAAGCGCAAGTGTGTCTCGCCTGCCACAAGGTGGAGGGCACCGGTGTCGCCTTTGGCCCTGACCTCACCTACTGGGGACAGAATCGCACCATCGCCGAGATCATCACCGAGCTCCTAGATCCCTCCGCCAAACTCGCCCATGGCTACGACAAACCTGTCAGACTCACAGCGGGCGAACATGTCGCCGAAGGGCTCCTTTCCAACTTCAGCTGGCACGCCGGTTCCTTAAAGATCAAACTCTTCGGGGGCCAGACCAAGAAGATCCTCTTCCGTGAGTCCGGAGCCAAAGTCGACCATCTGGAGAACCATTCCTGGATGCCGCCTGCATCGCACATGGGCCTAAAGGATCAAGACGTCCGCGACGTCGCAGCCTACTTGAAGACCTTGGGAGCGTCGACAGAATGAGGCATTCCCCCGATGCCAATGCATTGGCATCACCCCTATTTGGATCTGATTCCTCTGTTTTCCAATGGATCCACGCTCGATATTATTGCCGTTTGAGCGATCAGCGGTAGGATGTGTGGAGACTAAATGCAATGAAGCCTACGGTAACTTCCAAGACAGTTTCGCATTTCATCGTGTGCTCGCGGAAGGCGGCGTTGGCAACAACGACGAAGGGATCAAGGGCAACCTCGGAGTTCGACAGAATCTCTGAGCGTGTGGCGGCCCGGCTCCGTAAAGAATTTCGACAGCGAATGCTGTCCTCTGGGTTGAAGGTGAAACGCTACGCCTACGACCGCCTCTCATCGTCTGAAACTGCCTTTTCGGGTGTGACTGTCCAGCACGGCGATATGAAAGCAGCGTGCGACTTCATTATACCTGATAAGATAAAGGGCAGTGCGAGTATTCGATGGACGCCCGCGACTATAGTTGGTGGCCGGTGCCTCGAAAAGCGGGATCGTATAGAATTGGCATTGTGCCGCCATGTCTTGTCGTTGGAGGGAACGGAAGTGTCAAAATGGGGCCTTTTGGTTTCTGCGGACAAGGAGCACAGGGTGAACCTTGAGTCCGCTGAGGCGGAGCTTATGACCGTCTTAGAACAAACAAAGGGTGTCCTGAGCGCGGAAGTCGCTCCCAACGTAAGACTCAACTCACATTGCCCCTTTTGCGCTTTTCGAAATGAGTGCTACGAACTGACGAGAAGCTCGAACGATATTTCCCTTATGCGAAGGCTTTCCGACAAGGCGGTCCAGAGATACCGCAAGAAGGGCATTTTGACAGTGGATCAGCTTTCGATGCTGTTTAGGCCAAGGAGGCGTAAGAAGAAGATGCCCCCCCCGCCAATTGCATCAACCAGAGCTACAAGCGCTCGCTATCCACACCAGCACGACTTACGTTGAGTCGCTGCCGAACTTTAGCAGGAATGAAACTGAGATTTTCCTCGATTTCGAGGGCATCCCTGAGCGGAGGTTCTATTATCTCTTTGGTGCCGTTGTGAAATGCGGGGACGTACAGAACGCGCATTCTTTCTGGGCATCCTCTATAGCAGATGAAAAGGATGCGTGGCTGTCTCTTCTTAACCTTCTCGAACGCTATCCAAAGGCTCCGATTTACCACTATGGACGCTACGAGCCCGATGCGATACGGAAGTTGGGAGAGCGACATGGCGGTAGCATTGATGAAATCTGTAAGCGGTGCGTCAACGTCAACGCCTTGGTTTATGCGCAGGTTTATTTTCCCGTTTACACCAACGGACTGAAGGACATCTGTCACTTTCTTGGATTCAAGTGGAGCGAAGCTGAAGCATCTTCTGTCTCGTCAATGATATGGCGCTTCACTTGGGAACTCGACGGGAACGTGGAGGACAAGGAGCGGCTCGTGAACTATAACATTGAGGACTGCCACGCCCTTCGGCTGCTCGTCGACGTCCTGACCGATTTAGCCAAGGACGCCAAATCGACTCCAACCGTGCGGTTCGCCCACGACGCTGAGCGGCAGTCGACAGACGAGGGAACCCGTCTGCACGAGAGCTTCAACAAAGTACTCGTCTCGGCTCACGCCAACTTTAAGTATAAGGCAATCAAGACTAAACAACGGGAGAAGTCGAAGCTGAAGGGAGGGGCTACGAGAGGCCCGAAAGCAGTGCGAGAAAAGCCGCAACGCTCGGTCGAGGTACTCCCCGGACGAAAGTGTCCGACTTGTATAGGTAATAACATTTATATTTCTAAGAGAATCGCAGAGGCAGTCGTCATCGACCTCGCGTTCAGCAGAAATGGCTGCCGCAAGACCGTCACGCGCTACTGGGGGTACAAGATACGGTGCAGGGATTGCGACGGCACTTTTAATCCCCCACGCCTTGCGAGAGGAAAGTGCCTAAGGCATGGAGACGCGCTCGTCGCGTGGGCCATGTGCCAACGGGTTGTACTCCGCCTTCCCTACAAATTGATCTCCCAGGCTGCGGGTGACCTCTTCTGTCTATCGCTCAGCGAAAGCACGTTGGTCGATTTCATCCCCCGTGTCGCGCGTCGCTGCGAAGCTACGAAAAGCAACTGCGTGAAGACGATGATGAGTGCACCAGCGTTATACGTCGATGAAACGAGGATGTCGATCAGGGGGGCGGATTTCTATGTTTGGGTCATCACCGATGGGGATCGTGTCGCGTTTGAACTTACCGAAACCAGGGAATCCGGGGAAATTCGTGAGGTGCTGGAACCCTACGATGGCGTGGTCGTCTCAGATTTCTACGCAGGTTACGACGCATTCCCAAACAGGCAACAGAAGTGCTGGTCGCACCTGATAGGCGACCTGAACGACGACCTATGGAAAGAACCGTTCAACAAAGAGCTTGAGGCGTTTTGCGGCGAAGTGGGAGATCTGATAGTCCCAATCATCCACGACGCCAAGGCACTCGGGCTTAAGACTCGTCGCCTCGGGAAGAAGCGTCGATAAGTTCTATAAGAATGCCATCGATGGCCCTTGCTACTGCACTGAGACAGTACAGAAGTACCAGAAGCGGTTCACCAGGTTCAGAGACAGTCTGTTCACCTTCATTGAGGTCGATGGCGTTCTGTGGGAGAACAATACAGCCGAGCGGGCCCTTAGGCACCTCGCTGTACAGCGAAAGATTTCCGGCCAGTTCGGTAAGCAGCACGCAAAGGCATACCTTGTTCTGCTGGGTGTGGCACAAACCTGCCGCTTTCAGGGTAAGTCGTTCCTTCACTTCCTCCTTTCCAAAACAGTTGATATCGATGGTTTCGAGTCGGGAAAGCGCCGCAATAGACCATCGCCAATATCAATTCCGAAGTGATGGAACCTCCTACCTGTTGAGCCCGTAGAAATCCGAATTTGCCTTCCCGCAATCTCCCAAATCGATGTGCGCTAGGAGTATGAATCCAAGAGACTTTTCTTCGGCAAGACTCCACGATGGGCATATCCTATTTGCATGTGTGATGATACGATGTCAGGAGCGCTCTGGCTAGCAGGAATGTCGATCCTGAGCTTGATCGCTGATCAAATTCGCTCAAACGCTTGCATTGTTAGCCTGATTGCTGATCAGACCGGTCGCGATACTTTGAGTTCAATACTCAATTCACCAAAGACGCCCACCACTTGAGTCAGTCCTATGCGTGTGACTTGATTCAGATGTTGGTGTCCGTGGATGAAGTAAGCAGGCTGGTGTCTATCAATGTAGTCTACGAAAGCATCGAACCCTTGGTGGACATCATCATCTCTCTCGTGAACTCCTCGCGGAGAATTGTGGGACACAAAGACATCCACACGTGGAAATGCCCGGAGCATGCTCGAAACCTCAAACTGATCGAAGAGGTGATGCCCGTGTGGCTTGTAGCGCCAGTTGCCTCCAAACCCACCGAATGTAACATCGTCAAACGTCTTTCCCGTGTTGTGAAGAGAGGTGATATTGGAGGCGAATGGCGCATTGGAATCATGATTGCCCTTCACTGCAAAGGTCTTCTTCGGCTGATAGCGCCTGTGCGCTTTCTCTATGGTCGAATCCCAAAGGTCACCCAATGACAGCAGCAGATCTGACAGCAGCAGATCTGTGCCGTCTTGGTCCAGATGCTCCACTAACGAGTCATCGTCTGCGATGATGATGGTACGCATCCGTTAGTCAGTTAGCGTGCTCTCTGAATCGCGGCTCCGGGCACGCGATAGTTTTCATGCGATTCGATTGCCGCATCAAAGAAGAAGGCGCGGTTACCTTGGAAGAGATCAGCGGAGTCTTCATTCGTGAGGAGTTCGTCATTGCTGCCCGTCCAGTAGCGAAGCGTTTCGCCGGCGTCCAACAAGAAGTAGCCTTGGTAACCCTGCCCGCCTTCGATCCAGTCGCCTAACCAAAGTTGTACTTGATCTGCACTGTTTGGATCGGTGCTGCCGAGGAATCCATTGGCCAGAGAGAGGCCACGTGAGCTTGGGCTGCTCGCCATGGGCGTGATCGGAGCCAAGAGGTTGTAACCCTGACGAAGAGGTTGCATGAAATCGTGATCTCGCAAATGACCAACGACGAGCAAGCTGGCATCATTCGTGCCTGGGGCACGTTTGATGAATGTCCCAACCCCTGGAGGTATGATCGTCTGGTTCTCATCATTCAAATCTGTGTCCGCTATCTGAGCCCAATGGCGTCGCCCGCCTCCATCGAGAAGGAAGTACCCTTCAAAGCTTTGCCCATTAAAGAACTGCAATTGGTCGGCGGCGGCAGGATCGTTGCTGCCATGGAATCGCGCGGGCGCATACACATCTCCCAAGGTCCGATGCGGACGGATGACAACTTGGCTGAAACGCATCCCGGTTTCTGGCAAGGATGATAGTGTGTTGAAATCTCCATCGAGATTGAGCGCGATCAATTGCTCAGTGGAGGCACTGACATTGATATCGATACGATGCCCTTCGTAACGGCCATTAGTCAACTCAAGATAGTACAATCCCTGGCTATCCAGCGACTCTAGCAATCCTCCAGAAGTCATAGTGAGTTGTGCCTCATCAAGGTCCACCTCGGCGATGGTGCTCGCGTAGATGGGCGATGCATTCAGGCTCACCCCATGCGTCTGGTACCCGCTATGGAAAGTCGTCTGATACCAGCCGCAGATTGGAGTCGTCGTCTCGTGATTCCAATCATGATGCCAGATACGAAGCCTTACAAAGCCTTTTTCCAAGCTAACGCCGGGCTTATCTTCAAGGTGATCGTAATGCACTCTTTCCCAGCCGTAGGTGACATTTTCCACATCATCTTCCACGAGAATTGGCGTCCATTGCTGCAGGTCTGCACTGACTTCCAGCCAGTAATCGATCGAAGCCTGATTGGCTGGGCGATCGTAGGTGACGGTGAGGCGAGTGCCGTCATCTTGGGCGACCAACTGAATGCCGACATCTTTCATGGAGGCGACATAAGGATTGCGGCCAAGTGCGTACTCAGCCGTCAAATCTAGCAAATCACCATCCGCGTTATCATTGGCGGGCACACGACGTCCCACGTGATGGAAGCCTAGATTCGCACCGGTCTCATTCACAGTCACCGCGGTGTTTGGAATGCGTTCGCGGACAATGCCAGGGCCTTCCCAATAGAGTTCCAACGTTTCTGCCCCATCCCGCTCGAAGTATTGAATCTCGAGAGGATGCAGGCCTGCTGTGAGCGTGACAGTCCCACTGACTTCAGTCACTTCATGGGCACCGTCATTGTCCACGACCAATCCACCGTTCAGATAGAGTCGGCTTCCTTCGTCTGAGTTCAGAGACAAAGTGTAGTCTCCATCCGTCGGTACGGACAGGCATCCACGGTAACGGATGGCAAAGAAATCATCACGAGCACGCGCAGAGAGATCGGCATTCGTCAGAGTGCCTGTTTGCAAAGGACTAAGTGCCTCGAAATCCGGAAGCTGCGTCCAGGTGCCTTCGTAATAAGAGTAAGTGAGGCCATTGACCAAGGCCCCTCCGAGCGAACCGTAGACTTCGACTTCGGCAAGACTCAAGTAGTTGGCGCCGGTTAACTGAATCCTCACATAACGGCCGGTTCGATTCACGTCCACCCTCTGAGTCGGGAGAGGCACCTCCGTGTAGGAGAAATGGCTTACGCCGGCTTGGCTTAGCACTTCGTTCACATTCGCCGAAACGAATGGCACGTTACTGACAAAGACATGGTAGGGCGCCAACCGGTCGCCACAGCAGTCGGTACGATTCCAGAGTAAGATGTGATCCACCGCACGCACGCTGCCAAGATCCACTTCCCACCAGCCGTCGACATCGAGTTCAGTGTGACTCACACTGCCATTTCTCCAATCCCCGTCGGCATTGCCATCGCGAGCCAGATCCGCTCCGAATGCTGCGCCATACACGGAAGACTGTGAGGCGCTCGCCTCGGGGAGTACGGCAAGATTGATGAAGTCATTGGTGCTTTCTTCAACCGCGGCATCCTTGTAGAAGGCGTCGAACGCTTCATCCGAATTCTCCCAGCCTTCAGGGAGAAGCCGGACGGCCCAGATGTAACCAGCCCCGATCCGAGCGTCACCCACGACGCCGATATTGAACGATTGCGTGCCAATGCCAGGCTCCACCTTGGCCAAACCATGTCCTGCGGTGCGCCAATTGTCCGTGGAATCATGTAACCAAATCCCGAGATCTCGTCGCTCCGTCACTTCGTATTCGGCAGAGACTGTCACGATGCTCGCCGGTTGGACCGTGCCCGGCGCTTCGATGTTCGTTAGGATATCCTGAGTCGCTGGACCACCGGTATTGCGCTCCATAGTCACATTGCCATAACTGGCATCCAAGGCATCATCTGCTACTGTCCAGCCTAACGGCAACATGCGGACTGCCCAGACGTAGCCATCTCCTTCACGCGCTCCAGTGATCACGGAAAGGGTGAATGTGTAAGTGCCGCCACCAGGATCCACCGTGGTGTTTCCTTGAGTCACGGTGAACCAGCCATTCTGCGAATCATGCAACCAAACGCGAATCTCACGCCGTGCCGTCGCCTGGTAGGGCACGGCCAGAGTCACCGTGCCCGGAGTCTTCACAATGGCTGGTAGATCGATCGCGCCTAACAAGTCGGTGTCTGGCGGCAAGGTTCCTGATTGCATGTCTGATAGACTGAACTCCTCTGCCAGCGCATCATCCGCGGAGACCCAGCCCGGCGGGAGCAATCGGACCGCCCACACATAGCCATCGCCGATCCGCGAACCGGCATCGATGCCCAGGCTGAAAGTGTGCGTTCCGAAGCCAGGAGCGAGCACGATATTTCCCTGCGTGGCCGTGCGCCAGTTATCATTGGAGTCCTGAAGCCAGACCCAAAGTTCACGTGGCACCGTGGCCGCATAGTCGATGCTCAAGGTGACCGTTTCCCCATGAGCCACGCTGCCGGGCGCGACGAGATTGGCCAAACTGTCTTCAATCGGCAAGGGGCGATCCACGGTCACTGTCGTTTCAGCAGTGTCCGCGCCCACGCTGTTCGTGGCCGTGATGGTGTAAGTGGTCGTCGCCGCAGGCGTGATTCCCACTTCGCTCTGTCCGAGCATAGAGCCCATGCTCGGAGTGATCGTCAAAGCGGTCAACGGCGTGCCTCCGTCATCGATGCTCCATGCTAAAGTGGTGCTATCACCTTCTGGAATGGTGACGGGCGCTGCTGCGAATGCCGTGATGGTCGGCGGCGTGAATGGCAAGGCATAAACCACTGGCAATACATTCGATACTAGGTTCCCGCGTGCGCCACTATCAAAAGCAGCATCCGCAGGCAAACTCACCGTCACCGTCCCAGGGGCGGTCGGTGTGACAGTGAACTGATAGGTGGTGCCACTGCCTGAGAAGGCACTGGCGCTTCCATTATTCAGATTGAATTCGCTCAACGTTAGATCAGTGACCGCGCTGGTAAATCGCACAGTCACGACAAAGGCCCCCGAGACGGAAGCTGTTTCCGTCGAAACGACCACGGCAGGGGCTGTGTCAAGTGGACGCACTTCCCAAGAGAAGGGTTGGAATATGGTATTCCAAGAATCACTGGCCTGCACGATCACACTGTAGTTGCCAGCGCTATTGCCAGCGATGGTCCCGCTAATGAGACCTGTGTTCTGATCAATGCTTAGGCCATTTGGCAGATTCACGGCCGCGAAGGAAAGGACGTCGGCTGTGGGATCGCTCGCATTGATCGCCAAGGTCACAGATTCACTGACTTGATTCGCCTGGGGTCCAGGATTGATCAGACTCGGCGCGCCGGAGCCACCCTCACGTAATTTCAAGAATTGGTTGGGCGCCAGGTTGAAGATCTCGTCCACGCTTCCGGAAGGCCAACGAACTTTCAACTTGTCGATCGAAGCGGCATTTCCCAAGCCAAAGATCTGTGTGAGGCTATGAGAGATCCCGTAGCTTTCCCCTCCACGCACTTCGCGCACTTGAATGCCCCATGGACCATGCAATTCCAAACGTGCCCCCACAGCGGACTTATTCGAGCTGGCGCCCTCAAGGCCCACCGAGAGAAAGCCGTTCCCATTGGGTGATGCGAGGAGGAGCTTGTCTGGACGATCTGAGCGTGGGGTGTTGTAGACACGCCCATAGCCAGCGTAGACATCAGTATAGCCATCGTGATTCAAATCGCCCACGGCACAAGTCTCGATCGGCAGAGATCCGAGCGGGTTCGGCGCAAGCGTGTAGGTGCCATCACGATCATTCAACCAAAGCTGATGCCGGTCTCCGACTAACAAGAGATCCACCCAAGCGTCGTTGTTAAAGTCGCGGAAGACCGTCTGGATGACTCTCCAGTTCACATTGATCCCACTCGCGGCGGTGCCATCGGTGAAGGTGCCATTGCCGTTGTTTCGCATGACAAGGCTAGGATCTCCATGATTGCCCACAAAGCAGTCCAGGTCGCCATCGTTGTCGATATCGGCAAAGTCAGCTGCCCAGGATTGCTGTCCGAAGGCCATGCTGAGTGCTGCCGCCACATTAGTGTAGGTGCCGTTTCCATTATTCCGAAAGAACATATTGATGCGTCTCGGATCCGTCGGGCTGCTGACGCCACTTCGACACTTCGAGAGATACATGTCGAGGTCCCCATCATTATCATAATCGGTCCACACCGTGCCGTAGCTGCCCGAGTTATCGCTGGAGGGCGTGGTCTTGGTGTTGATCATGCCATTGTCGTAAACGAAATTTCTCCCGCCCGTATTCCGGAACTTCGCGTTATCCCCGACGTCATGACAGGCGAAGATATCTAACAGACCATCGCCATTGATGTCTGCGAAGTTGACCGTCTGCAGGAAAACACGTGGGCTAGTCAAATCCACCAGATCGAACGCCGTTCGCCCACCATTGTTCCAGCGGAGGTGAAGATTGTCGTAGTAGCCACCATTGAGAATGTCCGGGTAACCGTTGTCATCGGCGTCAGCGATGCAGAGACCCCACTGAGAGTTCGCGTAAGCGCTTCCGCTCGTTTGCCCGACGAATTCAGCTCCGTTGGGTTCCTGATAGTCTACTCTCAAGGTCTTTGCTAAGTGCAAGTGGACGATGTCATCGAGTCCATCTTGATCCATGTCCGCCACACCCATGGCGACGCCGCTTGCATTTGATGGAATCGACAATCTGCTAGACCGATCAAGGAACGTGATCGCAGATGCGTTGGTATTTGAAAGCACTCGGATCGTCACGGTGGCTTGGTTCGAGATCCCGCCTCTATCATCAGTCAAGATGTAAGTGAAGGTGTCCGTGCCAAGGAAACCGCCATTCGGCGTGTAACGGGCGAAGTTGTTCGCAAGCAACACCACCGAGCCATTGGCCGGAGACGTGAAACTATCGATAACTAACAGATCATCATCGAGGTCCGCATCATTGGAAAGAACAGGAATCTCGACGAACTCGCCTTGCACGGTGCTGGCTTCATCGTCCTGCGCTACCGGAGAGCGATTCTCATCGCCACCACCCGGATCGACTGGTAGCGAGAAGATCCAATTGCTGATGGAACTCACGGCCTTCGCATCCACCAGGTTGCGACCAATGGGAGGCATTTGGTGCAAGCCTAACGCACTGACACGACGATGAAGAATGCTGCGCTCGATGCTCTGCGGAGAGACAACCCTCGCCTCCGGGACACCGAGATCATAGAGAACAAGACCGCCCACGATGTTCTGCTGTTCAAACGGGGTGGTGAAACGTGTATCGAAGGAGGTTGCGAGAGTGCCAGGACGATGGCATTGAGAACAGTTCGCATCCAGGTAGGAACGGACGCGATGTTCCAACGTGGCAGACGTGTCATCTACGGGAACTGATTTGAGAAAACTGGGAATGGCCGTTTCATCGATTGCAGGCGAAAAGAGACCGAGATGATTCATCGCGCGCAGCTGGTTGTCTGTGCGGCTAGTGTCAGGATAGGCGAGATCCCCATTGATCTGATGCGTTCTCAGCCCTAACACATAGCCAGCACTAGGATTGTGACAGCTGAGACAGTCTTGCCGGCTTGGGTAGGCCCATGTCTGAGTGCTGATCGTTCCATTCGCAGACGTCACTTCGATCTCGGCCGATGCGCCGCCTAACAAGAGATCGGCCTCGGAACCATCTTCGCGCCATTGATAGGTTACTCCATAGATCGATCCATCACTGGCCACCACTATGAAACGGGTTTCCACGCGTCGTATGACGGAAGGGTCGCGCGCATCCACGGGGAGATCAAATTCCTTCACTATCACTGTGCCTACGGGGAAACTCCAGGAGTCCATTGCCGAGAATATGATCTTCTCGGCAGCCGTGTCGGCGATGCCATCATTCGGCACTGCGATCCATCGCTGCTTCGTCGCCCCGTCGGTCCAGAGCGGCGAGTTGACTTGATAGGGAAGGAGCCCATCGCGCGGGGTCAAAGTCGCAAGTTCCGTGAATGCCCCTGTCTGCGAGAGCAACGCTGGCGGCTGTGGTGCCCCATTCTCACCCGGCGTGCTCGCAGGAAAGATCCCTTCCAAGTAGGGCCCAATCGCCTCAAGCGTATCACGCCCATAGGCTTGTGCATTGGCCTGCTCAAGGCTGCAATTGAGCACAATGAGCCCCAACAGAATGATGGCAACCCATCGGTTTAAAGCGGAGTGGAGTCGGCTTGACATGACTTCTATCAATAAATACAATAATAATCGGAAGTAAAGAGGATCAACTACGGTGAAATCGCTTCTTGACCAATTCACTTTGTGGAACAAAGTAAAATCATGAACAATTCTGACGCTGCTTTGGATCACCTCCGAGTGATCCGAGGATTGATGGAGAAAGCGACCGTTTACAGAGCCGTCACCGTCCCCACCGCCCTCTTTGGCGGGGGCCTCGCTGTGATCATGTCGACGATTCTGTTCTTTCTCGATGCCAAGCTCTCCTCGACGACGGTCATGTCCATTTGGCTCGGCGTCTTTCTCGTGGTGAATGCCTTTCACCATTGCCTGATCTTTCGAACCTCCCGCCAAGAAGGCGAACGCTACCTCTCCACAGGTTTCAACATGGCGATGAAAGCGATTGTCCCTACCATGTTTGTCGGTGGCGTGCTCGGGCTCGCTTTGGGATTCGGTCCCTCGCAAGATCTCGTCGGCGCTTGCCTGGCCTGGGCCACCTTTTATGGCTTGGCTCTCATGGCGACCAGTGGCTTCAGTCCGCGTTCTCTGCGGGTGTTAGGCCTTGGATTCACACTCACAGGGAGCCTCTTACTGGCCATGCATTGGTGGCAGGGAAATGGAGGCGAGCTCGCCAGCCCACAAAGTACGAGCGCCATCATCATGGGAATGACCTTTGGGGTATTTCATCTCGTATACGGGATGTGCGTGCGTTCGATGCTGCACGATTCCTCGTCCGCATCCTAACACGTCACCCGCATGATCGACTTCTCCAAGATCGACAAGACCATCCACGAAAAGGGACGGCTCTCGATCATGACCCTCCTCGCCAGTCGCGTGGAATGGAGTTTCCAAGACCTCAAGGCCGATCTCAAGATGAGTGACGGGAACCTAATCACACATTTGCGCACCTTGAACAACAAAGACTACGTCTCCATCACCAAAGACGCCGAGGTCAAGCGACGCACCCTTTACGCCCTGACCGATGCCGGTCGCCAAGCTTTCCAGGAGTATTTACAGATCCTCGAAGCCATCGTCCAGCAGACAAAGAACGACTGATTCCCGCTCCGAATGAAGCATCCAAAGCCACTCTTAGACTCGTATTAATTTGTACAACAGAGTTCGAAAACCTACTAAATCGATCACCGTGAACATCATCCTAGCGAAACACTACGGCATGTGCTTCGGCGTCCGCGACGCTTTGAAAGCTACCCACGCGACAGCCAGCGAGGGCCCCACGACCATTCTCGGACAACTCGTTCACAATCAGGTCGTCACCGATCAACTCGATCAGTTAGGCGTCCGTCACGGACATCTCAACGATCTGAACAGTGCGACCACTCCGAATGTGGTCATCACTGCTCACGGAGCGGCCAACCGCGATCGCGCTGCATGGAGAGAACGCGGCTTCAAAGTCACAGACACGACTTGTCCGCTAGTTAAAAAGGCCCACACCGCCTTGGCCAAGCTCGTCATGCAAGGTTACCATCCCGTCGTCATTGGGAAACGTGATCACGTCGAAGTGCTAGGACTCACGGGCGATTTCCCAGAAGCCCATGTGATCATGAATGAAGACGACATCACCGCACTGCCCGCGCACACCAAACTCGGGGTGGTCTCCCAAACAACCCAGCCGACCACCCACGTTGCCCATTTGGTGAACCAATTGCATGTCCGTTACCCCAACAGTGACGTACGCTACATCGATACCGTTTGTCAGCCGACCAAAGACCGACAATCCGCCCTTCGCGAACTATGTGCCCAAGTGGAAGTCATCGTTGTCGTCGGCGGCGTGAATAGCAACAACACGCATCAGTTAGTCAGAACCTCGCAAAGTTACGGCGTCCGTGCCTATCGCGTCAGCCGTGCAAGCGAGATCCAAGACGAATGGCTCGAAGAGTGCGAGAACGTTGGTGTCACAGCCGGGACTTCGACCCTTCATGAGACCGTGCAGGAAGTGTTCGACGCGCTTCGCGCGCGTGAGCCCATGGCCATGGCGTAATGCGCTTCAAGGTAGCACGGCGTTCTAGGCTGTGAAGAGAGAGAGAGAGCGCTCTCTATGGAGCATCCACCTCAGCAGGCAACGGCTTGCCGTCTAGCACATAATTAAGAAAGCACTGCGCATAGCTCGGCGAGGTTAGAACGGCCTTGGAACTAAACCCTCCGAACCATGCCAGGTACGATTTCCCCGGATGGCGACCCATCGTTGGGAAACGTGTCAGGGTCACGGGCCGGACCGCTGCCACATGTTCTTCCACTGTATAAGGACAACGCAAGAACACCCTCACATTTGTTTCGATCTTGGAACGGCCTTCCGCGCTCGGAACGGTCTCCGGCCTAGGGAGAGCTTCGTAAGTCGATCCCGCACGCCAGAGTCCATCGCCTAACGGAAGCAACCAACCCGCACCATTGAAGATCCGGGCGTCTTCACCCAGATCAGGAATCGAGAGCGTGAGAATGTCGCCATGCGCGTAACGCATCGGCAGCCAATCGAAGGCCTTCAAACCTAACAACCAAGGGCCATTGGCAAAGACCCACAGGGTATCACCATCCGGTTTGCATTCTTCTGGTAGCAGCGCTCTCTCATATTCATAGAGCCCTTGTTCGCGAAACCAAACTTTCGAAGCCTCCAGCCAAGCATTCACCCGCAGGAATCCAGAACGCCGCATGCGGAACACCCCATGCAACGGAGGGTGAAAGAGCGATCCTGGTAGATCGGGTACTCCTTGCATCAATTCATTCTCGAAAACGGCGTCGCCCAGCCTTTTCTCCCAACGCGTCCGTTCCAGTTCGCTGACCAAGAAACGGACCGTTTCATGACGCTGATAAAAACGCTCTCCTAACACGTCACCTATAGCCGCGTAGAATGTTTCCATTTCTGAGAGGAACGACCACCCCTGTGTCAGCGCTAGACGTTGACCCGCGATCGGCGTGACCAACCCCGCCGCCACTTTCGAAGCGGTGGCCGCACGCGGCTGATCCACGATGCGGAAAGGCACCCCTCGTTGATGGCAACGCCAAGCCAAGGCCGTCCCCGCCAGTCCCTGACCCACAATGTGCAATCGCATTCCAGTCACTCTCTTGTCGCGAAGAGATCTTTTCAAGTTCAGAGGAAGGCGTTAAGAATGACTCAATGAAACCTATCGTTCAGATCTCTCTCGATCTTACCAACATTGATGAAGCCCTCGAAACAGCCGAAATGGCCCTGCGCGCAGGGGTCGATTGGCTTGAAGCTGGCACGCCCTTGATCTTAGCAGAAGGCCTCCACGGCGTGCGCGCGTTGCGTGAGAAATTTCCCAACACGCCCATCGTCGCCGACCTGAAGACCATGGACGGCGGTTACCTCGAAGCTGAAATGATGGCCAAAGCAGGTGCCACACATGTCGTGGTCATGGCGCGCGCTCATGAGGAGACGATCAAATGCGTGGTCCAAGCAGGCAAAGATTTCGGCGCGGAAGTCATGGGTGACAACTTGGCCTGTCCAAGCATGGTCGACGGAGCCAAGTGGCTCGAAGACCTCGGCTGCGATTACATTGTTCATCACATTGGCTATGACGAACGTCGCGGCATCGCCGCACGGGGTGAACGGATGCCCAACCCACTCGATGAATTGCGTGAAGTCGTCGGAGCCGTTTCCATTCCTGTGCAAGCCGTCGGTGGACTCACCATCGAGCAAGCGGTGCAATGTCCAGCCTATGGAGCTCCACTTGTTGTGTTAGGCGCTCCACTCACCATTGACGCCGACTCATTCAAGACCGCTGATGGCGATCTCGAATCGTCTTTGCGGCTCATTTGCGGAAAAGTCCACGCCCAAACTGTCTAATCGATGAGTTCACCAGCAGTCGTCAACTACGCCGAAGATCCCCACAGCGTCGAACTTCGTGAAATCGAAAAACCTGACATAGGCCAAGATGAAGTCTTGTTAGCTGTCGCTGCCGTCGGTGTGTGTGGCAGCGATCTCCACCAATGGACCTCGCAACACAGCTGGCCCGTCAATTATCCCGTCGTTCTCGGGCATGAATTCGGCGGCGTCATTATCGAGACAGGCAAGAATGTCAGTGCTTGGAAGGAAGGCGATCGCGTTGTTAGCGAAACGGCCGCTGTCATTGATCCAGACAATCCCATGACCCGTCGCGGGCTCTACAATCTCGACACCTCGCGCAAAGGCTTCGGCTATGGGGTCAATGGAGCCATGACTCCCTATGTCCGCGTTCCCGCACGCTGTCTCCACGCCATTCCTGAAGGGCTGGCTTTCGAGAAAGCCGCCCTCACGGAGCCATGCTGCGTCGCTTACAATGCCACCATCAAGAACAGCCGCATTGAACCCGGAGACCGCGTCCTCGTCCTCGGGCCCGGCACCATCGGGATCCTCTGCGCCGCCATGGCCCGCCAAGCCGGAGCCGAAGTCGCCATCGCTGGCCTCCCTCAAGACGAAGGCCGCCTCAAGATCGCCGCGCAGTACGGCTGTGAAACCATCATCGGCGATGCCCTCCCCTGGTCACGCGAACGCGATGGACTCGGCGCGGATGTCGTTATCGACGCCGCCGGTGTCTCCGCCTCTCTCAAAATCGCCATCGACGCTGTCCGTCCAGCAGGATGGATCACCAAAGTCGGCTGGGGCCCCAAACCCTTAAACTTCAACATCGACCCCATCGTGCAGAAGAATGTGACGCTGCAAGGAAGTTTCAGCCACTACTGGCCACTCTGGGAACGCGTCTTAGCCATGTTAGCTTCCGGTCAATTGGACGTCGCCCCTATCATCGGAGGTCAATGGCCACTCGAAGAATGGGAAACCGCCTTCACCAAGATGCATCATGGCGAAGTCGTGAAATCCATCCTCATTCCCAAGCAAGGCTAAGCCATCTGTAACGTAGCAGGCATCTGCCTGTCATCCAACCTCTCAAGCGCAAGCTTGTGCAATTCAGTCTCCCTGATGAAACTCCAAGACAAAGCCATCATCGTCACCGGCAGCACCATGGGCATCGGCAAAGCCATCGCCCAACGCGCCATCGCAGAAGGAGCCCGCGTCCTCATCCACGGACTCGAAAAGGAAGAAGGCGAAGCCCTCCGCGATCAGTTAGGCCACGAGCAGACGTCCTTACACATCGACGACCTTGCAGACCCCCAAGCTGCTCCGCGTACCATTCAGGCGGCCATCGACGCCTTCGGCCAGCTCGACGTCCTCGTGAACAACGCTGGCATGGTTGTCACCGGTCATCTTGAAGACACCGATGCAGCCGACTTTGATCGCGTCATGGCGGTCAATGCCCGCGCCCCGCTGCTCCTCACTAAGGCCGCCTACCCGCATCTCAAAGAAACCCGAGGCTGCGTCCTGAACATCGGCTCCGTCAACGCCCACTGCGGCGAAGAGAACCTCTTGCCCTACAGCATGTCCAAAGGGGCGCTCATGACCATGACACGAAACCTGGGGGATACTCTCATGCGCGAAGGCGGCGTCCGCGTAAACCAGATCAATCCCGGCTGGGTCCTCACAGAAAACGAACAGGCCCGCAAGCGCGAACAAGGCATGGCTGATGACTGGCCCTCGCACTTACCTAAAAGCTTCGCCCCCGCCGGTCGCATCCTCACTCCCGACGAGATCGCCGCCGCCGTCATCCTCTTCATCAGCGACGAGATCGGCCCGACCACCGGCACCGTGTTTGAAATGGAACAGTATCCCATCATCGGCCGCAACCCGCCCAAGCTCTAGCCCCGAAACGAAAGCGGCCTCATGCTAAACATTAGCATGAGGCCGCTTTAAAGCTCTTGGCAGCATCTGCTGCCAAGAGTAGTTGAATATTTTAAATCGACTTATTCTTCTGACGAAGAGATCGCTTTGTAAGTGATGGCACCAATAACGTCATTAACAATCGGAGCCACCCAGAACAACCAGACTTGGCTGAGAAATGGCCCGCCAGCAAAGACAGCCGTGCCCAAGCTTCTCGCAGGATTCACGGAAGTGTTCGAAACTGCACATGGTTACGCAGTGCTCCGCTATTGCGACCGTCGACTTCCCAACGACAAGCATGGTTACCGATATGTTTCCAATTCGGTGTCCATGATAGAGTGCGCTCACTCTGCTCCTCTTCATTAGGATCATGCCGAAGTAGCACCATGACACTTTCTCCAGGCAGGCAAGTGACGGCTGGCAATGAAACGGTCCTCGAGGAATTGCCGCTTTGTGTGAGAGTCCAACGCACCGCTTCCGCCTCCCAATCAGCAGCGACGATGGGGCCTGTCACCGACAGTGTGCCCTTAGCCGCCACCACGCCGGGGTTCGAGAGAATGAATACTCCTCCCGCTTGAAGGCCTGGCAATGAGACACTCGGAACCGCGAGCGGTTGGAAATCGGCATGAACGACTGGCATAGTTGCATCCTCAGCTTTAATATCTCGCTTCAGGAACGCCTTGATGTCCAGATCCTCAAAAGCGTGCTTCTGATAGGTCGTCAGTGAGGACGCGGCCACGAGTTCTGTCGCTTGAGCATAGACTTGCCTGGCTTCATTCATCTGCTTTCTACCGGCAAGCCATTGCATGCGCGCCAGTAGAATCTCCAATTAACGCTTTTCCGAAAAATCATGGCGGATTCTGAGCAGATCATCCACTCGTTTCCAAAGGGCGACTGCCTCGTCGTTCTGACCGAGATGCTGATGCCACTCTGCCTGAGCAATCCAAAGACGGGGCAGGTGCAGATGCCATCCGAATGATTCCGTTAGCTTCGCCGCTTGCCGAATCATGGCGATGGCCTCCCCATAGCGTCCGTCTCTTGCCAAGAACCTCGCATATTCACGATAGGCGGTAGGCTCCCCACGTCGAATCCCTCGGTTGCGATAAAATTCTAGCATTTCTAAATAACCGGCTTCACGACTTCCTTTGCTTCCCCGATCCTCCTCCTCGTCTTGCAAAAGGAGTTGGCGTCTGACATACAACTGAATCAGCGAGTCTCCGCGCGCTGCGGCTTGGTCATTCAACTTTTCCAAGCGGCCTCGGCCACATCGGCCTCTCCTAGTTCGGTCTCCATGGATGCCAAGGTACGGCCGAATCTCTCGAGTTCCTGCTCACCTCCCCCCATCTTCTTCAATGCGCTTCTTGCTTCTGCTAGCCAATCCTGAGAAGGCCCATCCTCTCGTGAAGACAAGCGGGCCCAATTGAATCGAGCATAAGCGGCATTCCTCCCAGCCTTTGATTGATTCATGAGAGTTTTATAAACAGTCAAAGCCTCCTTCCGATGACCTAGGAAAACTAGCATCACCCCTAGATTCAAACGAGTGCGCTGCCACTCCCGATCTTCCTCACTTCCAGACCGCGAAGCCTCTGAATCCGCCAATATCTTCCGCAAGAGTGCCGCCGCTTCCAGTGTTCTCCCGTGGAGATCCCACAAATCCGCCTGAGAAGTCCGCATCCTCCAGGTGTAAGCAAGTGGCCTGCCCTGCAGGTTCTGAGGCGGCGTCTCTACCAGACAATCAAAGACTTTGCCTGTCGTTGATCTCACCCAATGGTTTGTGAGTAGGTTGATCCGTTCCTGAGATTGAATGGCTTCCGTCAGGAGCCCTTGATCTGCTAACGGTTTCGTTAGACTGATCCCCACCAGAACCGCATCATTGCGCTGATGAGACAAGACCCTGACGATATCGCCACTACCAGAATCCACCCCAGTCTCAAAAGATTGCGCAAGATACTTCACGGCCTTTTCTCCCTCTCCCATATCTCGAAGAACGAAACCCACGCGGTAGGCCGAATAAAACGTCCATCTTACATCCTTCGCCGCCTTCGCACCATCCAGAGCCTCCTGAAACCCATCAAGCGCCTCTCGCATCCGACCAGCTTTCCTGGACTCATTGGCTTTGAAATAGAGGCTCACGTGACCCTGAGACAAGGCCTGCTGCCCCTTCCCGAGAGTTAGCAACAGGCCCCACAGCACCCATGCACCATCCAGGTCTCGCCATCATCATCTCAACTCTGGCCGGGAAAAGCGTGGGCACCAACAAATAAACTCTCGCAGGAGCAACCCAACTCGCTTTCGGCCCTAGGATTTCACCTCGACTTGAGAACTCAAAAGACTAACATCAGCCCTGTGATATCGAATCAAACCTCCTTTAGAATATTTCTGGCCTTGGGAATAGTGTGGATCCTCGCAGGGATTCCATGCTTGTGCTAAAAGGCATCTCAGCTTGGCCTCTGATCAGCATCCTGCTAGTTTCGTTCATTGCCATCTTCTGGGAGAAAACTACTCTCCCACGACAAACCTCCTGCAGACTTCGCCGAAGTGGAGATACGAGACAGAGACACCCTACCATCCATCTGTGTCTGCTGCGGTTCCGCAACCCAGAGAAGAAGGCTTGCTAGGCTCGACTCGATCGAAGATCATTCAAACAAGTATGACATGTCTCGCGTGAACCCAGTCCTAGCGCTTTTCATACTCGTCAATCTGACGTTCATTGCCGTAGGAACGGCATACTTCCTCGCCGTCAAGCGCCTGATCGGCCAAGCCAAGACATCCAGGCATGGCGTAGAATTTCGCCTTCCACAATGCAAAAACTGCACGGACGAACCCAACCTTCAAAGACACATCGACTTTCACGGTCGCTTGATCCTAGCTCAAGTGCATCAAACGTTTGCGCAGGCCTTCCGCAAATAAGACTACGCCAAGATTTGATGCACCACCTTGGCTGGTTCCACACCTGTGAGCTTCTGATCCAATCCTTGGAAGGGGAAGGTCAACTTGCCATGATCGATCCCTAACTGATGCAACATCGTGGCGTGGAGATCACGCACGGAGACGGGGTCTTGGGCGATGTTGTAACTGAAGTCATCGGTCTCGCCGTGTGAGATGCCGCCCTTGATGCCACCGCCAGCCATCCACGCCGTGAAACAGCGAGGATGATGATCGCGACCGTAGTCGGTGCGTTCGAGTTTGCCCTGACAGAACACCGTGCGGCCAAACTCACCTGCAAAGACGACGATCGTATCATCCAGGAGGCCGCGTTGCTTGAGATCACGCAGAAGCGCGGCGGAAGGCTGATCGATATCGAAGCATTGGCCAGGCAATTGTTGAGGGAGGATCGTGTGATGATCCCATCCGCGATGAAAGACTTGAACGAATCTTGTGCCGCGTTCGATCATGCGTCTAGCAAGCAAGCAATTCCGAGCGAAGGACCCCGGCTTGTGCACTTCGGGTCCGTAAAGATCGGTGATGTGCTCGGGTTCACCCGAAACGTCTGTGAGTTCGGGAACCGACGCTTGCATGCGGAAGGCCATTTCCTGTTGGGCGATCGTGGTCTGGATCTCTTGATCGCCGATTTCGTTGAAGTGCTTCTGGTTCACCTTCCCCACCGCATCGAGCATGCGACGCCTCACATTCTCATCAACGCCTTTGGGATTGGAGAGAAAGAGAACAGGATCGCCTGCGGTTTGAAAAGCAACGCCTTGGTGTTTGGAGGGAAGAAAGCCGCTGCCCCACAGACGACTGTAGAGCGCCTGAGTATTACGTGTGCCGCCCGTCCAATAAGCGGAATTCAGAACGACGAAATCTGGCAGATCACGATTCATCGAGCCTAACCCATAACTTAACCATGCTCCCATGCTCGCCTTGCCCGGAATCTCGTTGCCGGTGCACACGAACGTCTTTCCTGGATCGTGATTGATCGCGTTCGTGTGCATCGACTTGATCAAACACAAGTCATCGGCCACTCCCGAAAGGTGAGGGAGTAACTCGCTCATCCAAAGCCCATTCTGCCCATGCGGGCGAAACTTGAACATCGTGGGAGCCACCAGTTGCTCGCGGCCTTTGGTCATCGCGGTCACGCGCTGCCCTTGACTGACACTTGTCGGAAGGGGCTGCCGAAATTGTTTCTCCAGGTTCGGCTTGTAGTCGAAGAGATCGAGCTGACTCGGCGCACCGGCCATGAACAAGAAGATGACGCGTTTCGCCTTCGGTAAGGCTTGAGCCCCTTGCGAGGCCACGCCGTTCTGCGGAAGGAGCGAGGCAAGGGCGGGCAATCCCAATCCCATGCCAGACGTCTTCAGAAACTGCCGGCGTGCCAGCAGCATGTTCGAGGGCTCACGGATATCGTAGAGGTTCATTGGCGGGTCTTGGTGATATCGAGATTGTAGATGGAGCTCACGAGCATGGTCCATGCCGCAAGTTCGGAAGTGGAATGCTTCTCAGAGAGCGAGACACCCTCGCAGAGTTGATCTGCTAGTTCTGTGTTGTTGCGATAGAGCTTCAATAGATCCTCCAAGGCGCGCAGGAAAGTTTCGCGTTCGGCAGTATCGGGCAGAGCCGACGTGATGGTTTCGTAAATGACATCCAACCGCTCAGCAGAAGTTGATTCCGATTGTGTCAGGACTTGGTACGCCAAGTGACGCGCGGCTTTCACGTATTCCTGCTCATTGAGCAAGAGAAGCGCTTGCAGAGGCGTGTTCGTCCGTTCGCGTCGAGCGATGCAAGCTTCGCGAGACGGCGCGTTGAGGATGGTCATCTGTGGCGGAGGCATCCCACGTTTCCAGAAAGTGTAGACACTGCGGCGATAGATTTGGTCCCCAGTATCGGGGTTGAACTCCTTGGGATAGGAACTCGGCATGCCGACCGATTTCCACAAGCCTGCGGGTTGCGGCGTCTTCACACTCTTGCCGAACATCTCGGCGCTGAGCAAGCCACTGGTGGCGAGGATCTGATCACGAATCATCTCGGAATCCATCCGAAAACGCGAACCCCGAGCAAGCAAGCGGTTCTCAGGATCAAGCGTGAACTCATCCGGTGCCGCTTCAGACGATTGGCGATAAGTTTCTGATAGAACCATCTGTTTTACCAAGTCCTTCACATCCCATCCAGACGCCACAAAGGAAACTGCTAGGTGATCCAACAAATCTGGATGACTTGGCCACTCCCCTTGCGAACCAAAGTCTTCCGCCGTCTTGACCAAGCCCACGCCAAACAACTGCTGCCAGAATCGGTTCACCGCCACGCGTGCGGTCAGTGGGTTCTCTGGGGCGACGAACCAGTCGGCAAGATCCATGCGCGTCTTCAGCCCCTCTGTCTTTTTCATCGGCAGCAGGAAACCCGGCGTGCTACGTTCCACGCGCTCTCCTGGATCGTCATACGCGCCACGAATCAGGATGTGCGCCGGGCGGATCTCAGCTTTCTCTTTCATGACCATGGCTCCCGGGATGGCCTTCATGAGCTGATCGCGCTGCTCACGTAATTTCTTCCCCTCGTCCTTGGAAAGCGCCTGGATCTGCTTTTCCAGATCTCCCAACTCAGCCTCTTGATCTTTGCTTGTGAGATTAATGTAAGGTGTTTGCAGACCGCGTAGGAAATCTGTTCCGCTGCGACCGCCCGTTTCCGGTTTGGCATCGAGGTTGTTGAAAAAGGCGTAGAGCGAATAGAAATCCTTCGCCGTGATAGGATCATATTTGTGATCATGACAGACAGCGCACTGCACGGTCAGCCCCATGAAGGCCGTGCCCACAGCCGTGACACGATCGATGACATTGCGCGTGAAGCTTTCCTCGGGAAGCGCGGTGCCCACGTCGATGATCAAGTGAAGCCGATTGAACCCAGAGGCAATGAGCTGGTCACGATTCGGCTCAGGGTAAAGGTCACCTGCAAGCTGATCCCTGACAAACTGATCATAAGGCATGTTCTCATTGAACGCTCGGATGACCCAATCGCGGTAAGGGGTCATGTCGCGGAAGTGATCGTGATGAATGCCGTTGGTATCGGCGAAGCGCACGAGGTCTAACCAATACTTGGTCAAGTGCTCGCCGAACTGACCGGACGTTAGCAAACGATCCACCAGTTGCCCATAAGCGCCTGATGAGGTATCTGCTAGGAAGTCGCGAATCTCATCACGCGTGGGCGGCAGTCCCGTCAGGTCAAACGTGACCCGACGGATTAAGCTGCGCGCATCCGCGGCCGGGCTCGGTGACTTTCCTTCAGCTTCCAATTTGCGAAGAACGAACTGATCAATGGCCTGCCCACTCCATTGCGAATTCTTAACCTTCGGCAAAGTGGGTTCCTGCGGCGGCACGAACGCCCAGTAGTCTTGGTAAACGGCACCTTCTTCGATCCACTGCTTGACGAGTTGCTTCTCTTTCTCCGAAAGCGGTCGTTTCTTTGCCTCTGGAGGCGGCATCACGCTATCAGGATCATCACTCGTGATCCTCTGCCACAACTCACTCTCCAAAGCGGATCCCGGCTTGATCGCCGTCGAATCATTGATGGTCCGATACGCGCCATGCAGCTCTCCGGTTTGATCAAGCCGAAGCTTGCCCTTGCGATGGTGCTCATCAGGGCCATGACACTCGAAACAGCGGCTCGAAAGAATCGGGCGAATGTCTCGATTGAATTGAATCTCTTCCGCCGAAGAAAGCCTGACACAAGCAGCGACAAAAAGAAGGGATGACAGAATGAATTTCATGCGTTCGACACTCGAAACAACCCCCATTCGTCATCCAAGTTGTCATTGCGCGCAACCCGTTTACCCTCCGCGCGTGACGCTCTATGAACACTGGCTTAAAGTGGTCGCCGCGACGCCCCATGCGATCGCGCTCACCGAGACGTCTTCAGCCCGTAACTGGACATTCGCCGAACTCCAGCGAGAAGCCGAACAAGCCGAATCACCGAAGAATCGCCTCCGTGAAGCGCGTGGGCGTGGCGCTGATTTCGTCATCACCACCCTCGTCGCGTGGCGAGACGACGCCGTCTTGTGCCCGTGTGAGCGCAACGAGATCTTGCCGGAGATCTCGACGCCTCCGGTGGAAGCCTGTCATGTGAAGCACACCTCCGGCTCTACCGGAACACCACGCGCCGTGTGGTTCACCCCAGAGCAACTCAGGGCCGATGTGGATCACATTGTGATGACCATGGGCCTGCGTCCTACTTGGCCAAACATCGGCGTGATCTCCCTTTCACATTCCTACGGATTTTCAAATCTCGTCTTGCCGCTCTTACTCCACGGCATTCCGCTCATTCTCGTTGCCGATGTGCTTCCTGGAACGGTCGAACGCTCCATAGGCAATCACGATGCCGTCACTCTCGCCGCAGTGCCCGCCATGTGGCGCGCCTGGTTAGGCACAGGCATTCTCAATGAGCGCATTCGCCTGGCCATCTCGGCAGGAGCCCCTCTGACACTGGCCCTAGAACAAGCCGCTTACGATCAGTCAGGACTTAAGATTCACAACTTCTACGGCTCTACTGAATGCGGCGGAATTGCCTATGATCGCACCGAGATTCCAAGAACGGATGGGGCCTATGTCGGCCATGCCATGGATGGGGTGACGTTAGGCATCGTCGAAGAGCGCCTCCAAGTGCGCAGCCCAGCGGTTGCTCTGGGCTATGCCGACGATCCTAACTTTAGCACGCTCAGAGACGGTCACTTTCTCACCACCGATCACGCCGAGATTGAGGCGGCCGGTGGTGTCTGCCTGCGGGGGAGGCACGGCGAGTCTATCAATGTCGCCG
>JBLHHN010000019.1:0-35637 GCA_047616785.1 Verrucomicrobiales bacterium | reverse complement strand
TGACTCGACGCATGAGACGCCAGGTCGCATCTTTGGTGGAGTGGATCTCCTTAGGACGTGAGGTGGCAAAGTGCTTACATTTCCCACACCGCCCTTGGACCACGGGAAAGCTAATGTAGACGATGAGGCCACTAGCAATTGATAAATCAGCCGCCGTTTGTCTCCTGCATCGATGCCTTGGAAGGCGAGTGCCACAGTTCCAACACCTAGGCCCACAGCGCCCGTCGAACTCAAGGTTAACTTGCTCTCCCAATGTCTGGCAGCTAATCTTGTCGACGACATACCCGTCGAAATCATATAAGGCTTTGATATTTAAGACTTTCACAAACTTGATCTCAAGCCGATTTCGGTGGGTTTGTCACCTCTTATGCTAGAATTTCATCCAGCCAATCTGGCGGAGAGCCCTATTTCCGTGCCAGCCGGCTTCCAGCCTGGCGCCATTAGCGAAACGCCGAAGCCTTAATCTCAACGACGCCTCATTGTCATCGCCGAGTCACTCAACACGCTCCCACACTTTGTCCCATTTCCGATCGAGCGCTATGAAATGGAGCTTTCCGGCGAGGATTTTAAAGTTGAAGCGATTGGTCTCTCCGATCAAATGCTTCTTGTCGGGAAGAGTATACTCAATGGTTTCTGACACAAGATCGCCCTTAATCTTGTAAGTTCCTCCCGCATGAACACTGACCAAGCCGGACTTAGAGTCACCGTGAGCGGTGTTCCAATGCTTGTCGCCAAAGAACTTCGTCATCTTACGATCGGCGATAACCTCAGGCTTGCCCTCCTCGTTCTGCACGAGTCGCCACATACCCTTCAAAGGATTCCCTACCAGCAGCGCCAATTCTTTTTCCGCTTTCGGTTCGGCTTTCTGATCATTGACGTTTGCCATCAGCGTTAGCGCCGCGACGATGGGAATAAGCACGATTGCCTTCATGATGTTTTTTGAGTTGATGTTAAGGATGAATATCTCAGCTCTTCAATTCTTCTAGCAAGACAGTCAGAATAGCCTCACTCGTCTCAAAATCCAAATGGCCCAAACGGATCGCCATAAAATCCTACGGCTTTCTCAGCCGCAGGAGGCTCGATTCTGTCCGAATCACAAACCCATCGTCAACCACAGCGAACGACGACAGCCCAAACTCACCGATCTTGTTCTCGGCGACCTGCTTGAACGTTTCTCCAGGCTTGATCACGGTGGTGATGCCATCGCCATTGTGGAAAAAGAGATGCCCGGCAGCGTAGACGGGTGACCCAGAGTAGCCGCCACCACCATCGATGCGTTTCTGCCAGACCTGCTTCCCAGATTTAGCATCGAAACAGCTCACGATCCCCTTATCATCATTGGCATACAACTGCTCACCGACGATGATGGGTGAGCTTTCCTTGGGGATGCGTTTGTCGATCGTCCACTTGAGATGCGTCTTAGTCACATCACCTTTACCAGCCGGATCAATGGCCAAGAGCTTCGCTGAGTCGAATCCCGAACACACATAGACCAAGCCATGAGCGAAGAGTGGACGAGGCACCACGGAATAACCTTCGCCATAGAGGCAACGCCAGATTTCTTTGCCATTGCTAGGATCGTAGGCAATGACCGCACCCGAAGCAGGGCTGACGATTTGCCAACGGCCATCCACCTCAATGGCCAACGGCGTGCTGAACGAGAACGTGCGCGAAACCTCCACTCCGCGATTCGTCTTCCAAACAATCTCGCCCGTCGATTTATTCAAGGCCACGATGAACGGATCCTTGGTGCCGTCACAGGAGAAGATCAGTTTGTCTTCAAAGAGAATCGGAGACCCGCCATTGCCGTGCAGTGGTGGATACTCTAGAGATTCCTGCTTCCATAGCACTTTTCCATCCACTGCATTCAAACACGCCGTACCTTGATGGCCAAAGTGGGCGTAGAGTTTGCCATCCTCCATGATCGGAGTGGGCGAGGCATGACTGTTTTTTTTATGAAACTCGCCGACTTCGGGCCGGGCAAAGATCTCTTGATCCCAGAGCGTCTCCCCATCCGCCATCCCCAGCGCGAGCGCTCTCAGTGACAGCCCTTTCTCAGATGCCACCGCCGTCGTCACATAAACGCGATCACCGACCACCACTGGAGAAGACCACCCTTTGCCAGAGATTTTCACTTTCCACGCCACGTGTTTGTTAGGACTCCACTGCAGTGGAACCTGCACCCCTTCTTCTGCATGCCCTTGGCCATCAGATCCACGGAACTGCGGCCAGTCTTTTCCCCAGGCGGGCGTCATGCAGAACAAGCACAGAAGAGAGATTCCCAATCGAGTCATGTCGAAGACTGTGATGAGTCGCTGAAAGGAAGGCAAGCGAGAGACTGTCCGGAACTCGAGATCATTCGAGATCATTCGAGATCATTCGAGATCATTCGAGATCATTCGAGATCATTCGAGATCATTCGCGTTGAGTCGGTAGAATCTCTGAACGCGAATGGGCGCAAGTATCCGCAATTCAAACCATTCCATTCACTTTGCCCTCACGATAGGCTTCACCGAGTTTTCCCTTCACCCTAACGGCTCAAACTCCTATTCTTGCGCCCATGAAATCAGACAGACGAACCTTTCTCATTCAACTTGGAGCTTTCTCAGCCCTTGGCAGCACCCTTGCGAGAGGCGCAGAAACATCGGGGAGAAAGAAGATCGCCTTTCTTGGTACGGAAGTCCGGACTCACTCGCATGCGCAACACTTTCTCGACCGACTCACCCTCGGCTACGGTTGGCGCGGAGCTTGGCAGGAACCACGTGTTGAGGTGGCGTCGGTTTACATCGATCAATTCCCGAAAGAGGATCTCGCACTTGAGCGGATCAAGCGTCACGGACTGACACTTTATCCTTCTGTCGCAGAAGCACTCACTCTAGGCACAGGCAAACTGGCGGTCGATGGCGTGGTCATCATCGCCGAGCATGGAGATTACCCAGACAATGACTTGGGACAGAAGCTCTACCCACGCTACGAATGGTTTAAGGAATGCGTCAGAGTATTCGAAGCCAGTGGTCGTGCTGTTCCTGTCTTCAATGACAAGCATCTTGCCACCAGCTGGGAACAGTGTGTGGAGATGGTCGCGGATGCCAAACGGCTGAATTTCCCATTCTTCGCCGGTTCCTCACTTCCCGTCACACGGCGTTTGCCAGCAATCGAGATGCCCCATGACACGCCACTTAAGGAAAGTGTGTGCGTCGCCTATGGCCGTGTGGATAGCTACGACATCCACGCTCTCGAGACAGCACAATGCATGTCTGAGCGACGGCGCGGAGGTGAAGTCGGGATAGCGCAAGTGCACTCCCTACGCGACTCTTCCATGTGGAAAGCTTTGGCCAAGCCCAAGTATGCCGACACCCGTCGTCTCTTAGTCGCCGCCCTTTCACGCAGCCACAATCTCCCCGTCGAAGGTGGTTACTATACCGATAAGATCTCCTTCGAATGGGCACGCCAAGCCTTTCCCGAAGCGGTTGGCTATTTCATCGAACATCACGACGGCTTTCGAACGAGCGTATTCCTCGTCGACATTCGCGATTTCAACTACGCCGGACTGCGCAGTGACACCGACGAGATCATTTCCTGTCAAATGTACCTGCCCATGCCCACGCATGGCTCCAGCACGGCGGATTTCTTTCATCCGCTCGTGCGCCATATTGAGGACACGATGATCACAGGCAAAGTCCCCTACCCCATCGAACGGACTCTGCTAACTTCAGGCATGACGATCGCCGCCATCCGATCCCTGCACGAAGGCCAAGTACCAATCGATACTCCTGAGATGGACGTGAGCTATCAAGTGAGCCCTAAGTCAACTTTCTGGGCCGACTAAAGAACTAAGCATCCAAGGACCACTCACCGCGATAGTTCACCGCTTTGAGCAACGCATCTGCCTTTGGATCGTTGATCACTTCTTCCTTTGCAGGATCCCATTCCAGGGCGCGCCCTAACTGAACTGAAATGTAGGAAAGGTGCCCAGGCGTGATCGACCGATGCGCGGTCTCCGCAGGAGCAATGCACTCTTTTCTCGTCTTGATCCCGTCGACAAAGTTTCGGTGATGGCCAGGAGAAGCATAGGCCTTGATCGAGCCACGGTCGGTCTTCTCGCGGATCCACTCTTTATTCGAAGCATCGATCTTGCCCCGATCCACGTAGATCCAGCCGTCTTCACCGATCCATTTGGTGCCCATCGTATTCTTGTTAGAGATTAAGGACGTGCACCCACCAGCAAACTCACATTTCACTTCATAGTTCGTCGGGCCATCCCACATGCCTTTCTCAGGAAACTCGAATCCGACCGCCTCCACTTTGGTCGGACCGCTCTTGTCCATCCCGAGGCCCCAATGAGCGATATCATTGTGATGACCAATCCAATCCATGAGCTGACCGCCACCGTAGTCGAGACACCAACGCCAGTTCCAATGCAAACGATTGGTTGAGAATGGCAGGTAACGGCTTGGCCCACACCACATGTCGTAGTCCAATCCTTCAGGAATAGGCTGCCCCACTCGGCCTAACTCATCGGTCCCGTTGCCCTTCGGCAATCCCACTTCCACATGTTTCACCTTGCCAATCAATCCATTCATCACCGCTTCGACTGCGATGCGGAAACGAATGCTAGAGCGTTGCTGTGAACCTGTCTGAAAGATTGCCTTCTGCTTGGCGGCTTCTTTGTAAACCGCCTGGCCTTCGCCGAACAAATGCGTCACCGGCTTCTCACAATAGACGTCCTTCCCATTGCGAAGCGCTTCGAGCGTGGCCAAGGCATGCCAGTGATCGGGCGTCGCCACCACCACGGCATCAATGTCTTTCCTAGCACAAAGCTCTCGGAAGTCGGAGTAATGGGAGCAGCCTTTGTAATCCGCCACATTCTTCTCCGCATAGTATTTCTCCACACGCGCCTTGCCCGGCTCAAGGCCTTTATCCCCAACCTTCTGATGCACGTCACAGACGGCGACGACTTGGACATCGTCCTCACGCATGAGCTGGCTCATGTCTCCATTTCCCATCCCACCGAGACCGATCACGCCTAACGTGATTCGATTGCTAGGCGCAGGCCGGTCGCCTTGACCAATTGCAGTGGCTGGAATGATCGCGGGAAAACTCAGCGCGCCCGCGGAAGACTTGAGGAAATGGCGTCGTTGCATGGAGGTAGGATCTAAGTTCCTTCTCTCGAGAGCAAGGATAAAAGATGTGGCTAATCCAATGGCTGATAAGGAGTGGTGATGATCAACTCGGAAACCACGGCTCGAGCAGGCAGCTTGAGCACCAAGATCACACAACTTGCCACATCTTCTGGTTGGATCATTGCTTGGCGTTTATCATCCGATGGCACGACAGGACGTTTATCAATGATAGGAGTATTCACCTCTCCAGGATAGATGCTAGTGACGCGCACACCGTTCTTCGAGTCCTCGACATTGGCATACGCACCCAAGGCGCTTTGCGCTGCTTTGGAAACGGCGTAGGGGAGACCCGCCAGCTCTAGCATCTTCTTACCAGCGATGGATACGATGTTGATGATGTGTCCTTCGCCATTCTCTTTCATCGAGGGCGTGGCCGCATGCATGGTATTGAACGTTCCTGTCAGATTCGCTGCGATCACGTCATCGAAATCCTTGGGATCCAGATTGGCCATGGTGCGGTTGGCCACGTTCGTGCCAGCGCAGTTGATGAGAACGTCAGGAAGCCCCCCATTCTCTTTCATCCACGCGAAGACACCATTCACCGCTTCGCGATCGGCGACATCACACACGCGATAATGGAGTGGCTGATCTACCGGTTGGGCCTCCACGACATCCTTCAGCTTGTCTTCACTCCTACCGCAGATGACCACGCGACAATCTTCTTTCGCCATGGCCTGGGCGATGCCGAGACCTATCCCACTGCCGCCTCCCGTGATGAACACTACTTTGTCTTTTAGATTCATAATCCGTCTTTGATAGACGAATTCACCCGTTGCGCAAGCCTCACGGTCTCTCGGGAAAAGCGGCTATCCCAATACGAAAACAGACTCGCTTAATGTTCGAAACATCTTATTAGAAACATCATGAACACACCATCCCTCGATCTCACTAAGGAAGTTCCCCGTAGCCCTCGCTCGACTTTAGGAGGCTACGTGGTCGCCGCCCGAGCTCTCGACAAATGCCGCGCAGTCGTCGCCGGAACCCAAGGCGAGTATCATTTCAATTGCCCACTCGATCAGCTGTTCTTCGACTTCACAGGCATCTCCGCTGAAGATTTCCAAGCGTTTGTCGCCACCGGTGCTGACGACGAAGCCTTCGCCACGTGGGTCCAAGAGACCGCCAAGACGCATACTCAAGAGGAGATCGTGGCGTGGAACAACGACCTCCGATACAAGCGCATCAGCGAAATGCCCATCGAACTCCAGGTCTTCCTCGAGGGCTACATTCCTCAGTGCCTTCCCGCAAATCGTGTCGTCTACTACTGGTTTGACGTCTACGACATCGAAGAAGGACGGATCTAAAGTTCGGATTTCAACTGGGCGAGCAGTTCCTCTTTCATTTCTACCAAATGGCCACTCTCAGGGAAGCGGCCTTCCTGCACATCGGCAATGTACTCGCCAAACGCAGCGATGCGTTCTTGTTGTAGCCGACGGTTCTCTTCTAAGAAATTCCGGTAGGCCTTGGCATGACGAGGCAAACGTTCATCATAGTCGCCAAGGATATCATCAGAGAATAGAAACTGCGTGTCACAACCTCCACCGGAGCCTAACGACATAAGAAGCATAGAGGTCTCTGAAGAAAGGAAACTCGCCAAATTGTGAGGCACCACTTCGAGTTCCGCAGCGTAGGCACCGGCGCTTTCGAGTCGCTTCATTTGCGCGTAGAGCTTCTTGCCTTCCTCCACCGTCTTGCCAATGGCTCGGTAACCCGTCCATGTCGCATGGCGTGGGACCAGACCGAGATGGCCGACGACTGGGATGCCTTCACGCGCCATGGCTTCAACAATGTACGTGCTCGCAGAGCAGTAGACGGAACTCGCGCCGATCTCAAGGGCACGAAAGCCGACACGGATCGCTTCTTCCGGTGACGCCAAGCCATGAGGCGTGGCACATGAAAGGAAACCGTTAGGCGCGGCTGCGACCAAGTGCGGCAACCGAGCTTCCGCCTCGGGACTATCAAAACTACAGCTCATCAAGTCGATGCCCGCAGCTTCAGCAGCGGTGGCTTCTTCCGGTGACTTGACATGAATGTGTGTGAGGCACCGTTTCCCTTTCAGCTGCTGAAGGTCGTAGACGGTGTATTTCTTTCGTGGCCGGATCATGGCTAGCCTCGCTTCCGGGTGAGCATGAAATCGTTGCCTTCAGTGTCCACGCACATCGCGAGATGGGGCGGCTCGCCATCCTCATCCTGCGGTTCACGAGAAAGTTGCCCACCGGCGGCGACCACCTCACGCGCGCCTTCCACGACATCGGCCACTTGAAAGCTCATGCCTGTCCAGGTGCGCTTCCCTTCTCCACCGCCATGGACGCCAATGATCGCTCCGCACAATGTGAGTTCACTGATGACCTCCGATTTCTTGGAGATCTCAGCTCCGAGCACTTCGCTATAGAACTTCAGGGCACGATCCATGTCGGCTGCCCAGATGATGTATTTGACGCGTTCGACGTTCATGACGCCATTGGTAGAGGCTCTGAGCGTAGGCGACAAACGAATTCGTTTCTCGGCTACAGCGTCTGCTCTGAGGCGCCAAACCCACCGCGAAATTCATTTAGAGCCTTCATACCTTCAGCTTGAATCTCAGCTACAGGCTCTTGAACGACGAAGCCGATAAGAATGAAGATCGCGACCGGCAGCAAGATGTGCCGGATGTGAAACGGTTCATGTTCGACGTAAGATTCTGCAGAGACATCCCAGAAGCTCCGTCGGTTCTTCATCAGAAGGTAGTACCCGAATCCCCCAGCAACCGCGAAGATCAGCCCAATGTAGCATCCGACTCCCAACACATACACACCCAGAGATCTCCTTAAAGCAGGGCGGAAGCTCAAATTGTTTCCCTCTGCATCCGTGATGCGAATGCCAGTCAATGCTTTTCCGGGCGTGGTGCCATACCGGCTCACCAAATAGGCCTCCAGTAAATGCCACAATGTGAGGAAGATAGGGACGTATTGGATGAATCCCGTGGATCCAGCTGAAGCCCATCCAATCTGCCGAAGCCCAACCAATGCCAGAAGGAAGAGTGAGAAAGCGAAGCTCACATCAAGGTAACGTGCCCAAGCCCGGGTAAATGGCCGAACTGCACTATCAGGCAAAGCGGCCGCCCGCTCTTGCTCAAACTTGGCCGCACGCTCAGCAGCTGTGCGACGGCGCTCATCCTCGAGCTCGCCATCACGACGGCGAAAGAAACTCTCAAACGGGGCCAGCTCCTTCAAAGGCGCCCATTCGGGCATTCCATCATACCAGGCTTTGTGATCCTCACCCAGCTCGCCCGCGTGCAGGCGCTCCTCAATTTGAAATAAGGTGAATGGGCCGGTCTTCTCGTCTTCGATGGCTAGGTAGATCTGCATGATAGGGTCAATCGGAACGCAAGGCTTTCGCGGGGTCTAAGCGCGCGACGAACCATGCGGGCAAGGCTGCAATGGTGCAAGCAACCATTGCTCCGATGGCGATGCCGATAATACTGCTAGGAATGATCTCCACGGGCAGCTTGGCCAGACCATAAATGCTCTGGGGAAAGGGATCCGCTCCAAACATACCAATGAACGATCGGATGGATTCGAGTTGATAGAGAACGAGCAATCCAATTGCCACGCCTGACAGCACGCCACAAAGCCCCACAATCTGCCCTTGATGCACAAAGACCCTAACGATTTGCTCTGTCCTCGCTCCGATGGCTTTTAGCACGCCAATCTCACGCCGCTTCTGCACGGTGGTGACAATGATTGTCACCGTAACGCAGAATGTGGCGACGATCACGATGATGAAGAGAATGAAGGACATCATGCTACGCTCCATGCGGATCGCATCAAGGCGCGACTTGTTTTGATCGACCCATGAAAGTGCCTCCCAACTCATCGGGAGCGCTGAATTCACCATGCGCTCTTTCACTTGCTCAATCTCGTAGGGATCTTCCACAAACACCGCCAACCCGTGCACTTCATCATTCTCTTCATAACCGAAGAGCTGCTGGCCCACCAAGAGAGACGGAATGATGAACTGCTGGTACATCGGCGACTTCACGATCCCACTGATCATCAACTCTTGGGGAACCATGGCTTCTTCGAGTTCGTTTAGGAAATTGTCAGCTTCATCTCGTTGATCCTCTGGCAACTCTTTGTAATCACGGATCTTATTCAACACTTTCGTCATGGTGACGGGAGAAAGGACCGTGATGATATCGCCTTTCCCTAAGGGACCGCCTTCAGGACCTTTAAAGGAATCCGCCAATGAAAGGCTGATGATCACCTGCTCATAGGTGTTCTTATCATCGACATACGTTTCGAGATCGAGCTCTCCTTCAACGAGCATATCCCGATCCTTCAATTCTTGCAGTTGCTGGTCTGTCGACAGAATCGCCTTCATGATCGGCGTCTGCACTTGGTTGCCGACTTGCACCAGCACATGGCCCGCCACAAAGGGTGACTGAGAAATCACTCCTGGCACTTTCTCTAACATCTCTCCAACTTGACGATAGTCAGACTCCCCTTCCCGCGGGGTCAGAGCCATGAGATGCGGATCGAATCCTAACAGGGTGCGTTGGAATTCATTCTCGAACCCTTTCATCACACTGAGAACGACAATCATCACGGCCACTCCCAGACAAACGCCCACAATGGTGAGCACGTTGATCAGGATCATGAAGAGCCCTTTGGGCATGAGGTAACGCTTTGCTAGGAAATAGCTGAAATTCTTCGTCATGGGCCGGGTTCGACGTCTTCACCATTGCCCTTGTTCACTTGGGGTTGCAACCGTTTGTTCCGGGCCCTGGATCAGTAACACCAGGCCTCACGAACGTCCCCAATCAAGTCATCGATGTGCTCGATCCCGATCGAGAAACGCACCAAGGAATCCGTGATCCCGACCGCTTCTCTCGTTTCCTTGGGCACACTTGCATGGGTCATGCTGGCCGGGTGACAGACGAGCGATTCGATCCCTCCCAGGCTCTCCGCCAAGGTGAAATGTTGTAAGCAATCGAGGAAGGATTTCGTCGCCTCCAGGCTCAAACCGAAATCTGCGGTGACGATTCCAGACCCGCCGCTCATCTGCTGCGTCGCCAAGGCATGCTGCGGATGCGACGGCAAGAAGGGATAGCGCACGGTGGCGTCAGGCCACTCGCTCTCCAAGAATTCGGCAAATGCCAGAGCATTGGCCGCATGCCTTTCCATGCGTAAGGCCTGCGTTTTCACTCCGCGCGAGATGAGCCAGCTATCGAATGGCGACGGATGCAATCCTAACGCTTTCTGGGCAAAGACCATCTTCTCCTGCCACTCCAACGAACTCGTGCACACCACCCCGCCCAGGCAATCCGAGTGTCCATTGCTATACTTCGTGGTGCTCAGAAGAGAAACATCCGCGCCCAGCGCTAGTGGCTGCTGGAAATAACTTGAGGCGAAAGTGTTGTCCACAATCAGCGAAATCCCAGCTTGCTTCGTCAAGTCCGCGACCCACGCAATATCGATGATCTTGAGCAACGGATTCGTCGGAGATTCGATCCAGACCAGCGCAGGTTTCTTTTCGAGAATGAACTTCCCGTTCGCCTCATCCGTGAGGTCGTAATACTCGATCGATACCCCGAACTTCGCGAAGACCTGGGCGAACAAACGGAAGGTGCATCCATAGATGTTCTCCTCCGCGATGACAACGTCCCCGCTCTTCAACATCGAGACCACCGCCGTGATCGCCGACACACCACTGGCAAATACCGTGGCATACTGCGCCCCTTCCAGCGCGGCTAACTGATCACTAAGATTGTTGAAGTTAGGATTTCCGGAACGGGTGTAGTCGAACCCTTCCGAATTCCCATGAGCAAACGTCGATGTCAGGTAGACCGGTGGGATAACCGCCCCGGTCTCGCCCTTGTAATTCTGACCCTCATGGATCGCGTCTGTTTCAAACACTAGTGCTATACCCTAACTGGTTTACTTATGGTCTTCTTCTTCGAAGTGCGCCTTCAACACGTCATCGCCGAAATCGCCTTTCAAGTCGCGAAACACCGCATGCACATGATTGGCATCATTCTGCGTATTGGCATATTCCATGAGGAAATCCGCGCTTTGGATGCGATAATAATGCCCATCACCCTTCTCCATGCCACCAGCCCAGGCAAAGGTGATCTTGTTCCAACCTGCGGCTTCGATGCGCTTCAACTCACGCTTCTGGATCGCGCTCCGCTGCTTGCGCAGATACTGATTGGCGAGATTCTTGAGAAGTTTCTTCTGATCATCATTGAGCGCACCGTAAGTGATGCCCACAGGCTCTAACTTCTGCACATTACGCTCAGCTGCCGTGATGATATCTTTGGGTGCCTTGTCGGAAAAAACCGCGACCTTGCGCTGTTCCTCGGTGAGACTCTTGGCTAACTTGCGCGCAATGTTCTCCTCCCCAGCAAGCACTTGCTGGCCCTTGCGAACCCCCTCTAACACCCTCCCAGGATTGGTCGCATAGAATGCAGGTGTCACAGAGAGTTCCTTTCCCTTCACCACCGTATAATTCAATGATAGGTGATGCCCTTCCAGACGCCATCCCCAAGTGCCGGCAGGGTCCGGCGTGCCGAAGATGCTCAAGTAGTAATTGCCCGGGTCGCGGGTTGGGTTGTTGCCTTCCTTGATGAAGAGGACCTTTTCCAGGCTCATCACTTGCAGAGCTTGACGGTATCCATGATGACTGAGACCGGTGACGATCAAGGCATGGGCCAACGCTCGTTGCGCATCATCGAGCTCTTTTAATGGCAGGCCTTTGCGGTCACGCGGAATGAAATGCCAATTCACACGCTCGGTGTCTTTCCAATCGAAGACCGCTTTGACCTTCTGATCATCGTTGAGATCTTGGAGGAAGATCTTACAAGACTCCGCCATTTCCTTCACAGTGCCTTCGTGAGCTTTGGCATCAGAGAGAGAAACGCACGCAACCACGGCGGCGAAAAGGGTGACCTGAAAGTTGGGTTTCATCATGCTCGCAGGCTACGAGCGGTGGAAACAAACGGTCAAGCGCTTAAAGTGCCTTCTCCAACGAGCCCGCCTTGAAGGTGTAGCCCATTTCTTCGAGACGTCCTGGTTTCACCGCCAGATCAGCGAGCAGCGTCGCGCCCGCCATCTCTCCGAACATCAGCTTCAAAACTAGCGCTGGCACCGGTAGAAAGAAGGCGCGTTTTCCCACAGATGTGGCCAGAGCCTTGGTGAATTCCGCGTTCGTCACGATGTCAGGGGCGACCACATTGATCGGTCCCGTGAAGCGCTCATCTTCCAACGCCTGATCAAACAATGCCACCACATCCTCCAGGCCAATCCAGCTCATCCGTTGACGTCCATTCCCCAACACGCCCCCCAATCCTAGCTTAAACACAGGAAGCATCTTGGCCAGTGCGCCGCCTTCAGGTGTCAGCACGACACCTAGTCGCGCATGCATCACGCGGATGCCAGCCTCCTCCGCAGGCGCCGTTTCCGCTTCCCACACCGAACACACATGCGCCAAGAAATCATCGCCCTTTACCGACGTTTCCGTCATGATCTTGCCTGTATTCGACGGGTAATAGTTCACTCCCGAGGCGCTGATCATCACGCGGGGCTTGTGAGGCATCGCCGCGATCGCTTGCGCAATGGTCCGTGTGCCCAGTCGTCGACTCTCTAAAATACGCTCCTTCTTCGCTTTCGACCAACGTCCATCGGCGAGGTTCTCGCCTGCAAGATGAATGACCGCGTCCAACGAGTCTAACGATGACAGATCGATCTTTCCTTCATTCGGCGACCAAGAGATGACATCATCATCCGTGGCAGAACGGCTGGCGATGACCACGCAGTGACCTTGTTTGCGAAGATGCTGCGAAAGAGCAGAACCAAGAAGGCCGCGTCCGCCTGTGATCAGGATGGTCATCGATGATGGATTGCTCACGTTAGGTATACGTTCTCTCGGCATTCTTCGTATGCACGAACAATTATTCTTCGTGTGGCCTCGATTGTCCTTTCGCTTTGCCTCACGCCGACGATGTCTCCGATGGCCTTCGGGCCCCTTTCAGATGAGTCTTTCTCTCCCGGTCGATGCCGCTTTGTTTGATCACGCCGCCATGGACCTTTTGGCGGAAGCAATTGCCGATCCTGGATATGGCATTTTCCCAGACTTTCTAGTTCCGAGTCTTGGACGAGACCTGATTGGGCTCGTTCGCGATAAGATCGCCGACGATGAGTTGAAACGCGCCGGGATCGGAAAAGGGATCGCAGCCAAAGTCCGATCTGAGATCCGCACGGACTCTATCTTCTGGCTGAATTCTGAAGACGCAGCACCCACGACTGGCATTTGGCTAAAAGCGATGGACGCTCTCTGCGCGCACTTTCGCGCCGCACTTTTCCTACCCGTCTGGTCTTACGAAGGCCACCTCGCGAGCTACCCTCCTGCAGGATTTTACAAGCCTCATCTGGATCAGCATCAAAGCAGTCTTGCTCGACAGGTCTCCATCATCACCTACCTCAATAAGGACTGGAACGAATCTGATGGTGGCCAACTCCGCCTCTTCACGGAAAGTCGAGACGGTCCTTACATTGATGTGATTCCGCAATTGGGGACCGCGGTCATCTTTCGCAGTGCCGATTTTTGGCACGAAGTCCTTCCCGCCAAACAAACTCGCCTCAGCCTCACAGGTTGGCTACGCGGCCGAGATGAGGTGCCGGTCTAACGAACTAGCGCCGCAGACTATGGATCGTCAGCCCCTCCGTTTCACTGCGCCCCGGGAAGACTAGACTCGTAATGTAGCCTAACAAGACGCAGGTTGTGATCCCAATGACAGTGTAGAGATAGCCATTCACTGCGGTGAACTTCCACAGGCAGAACATCACCACGGCACCAGACAAGCCACCGATGAGAGCTCCCGTGCTGTTGGCCTTCCGGGTCATGACTCCAAGAACAAAGAGCCCACCGAGAACACCCATGAAGAGGCCGATGACTTTGATGAACGCGTCAAAGAGAGATTTGATCTCGGGATTGACGAAGACGAGTCCGAAAGTCGTCCCTATCACACCGATCAGAACTGTGAACAAGCGAGCCGCATTGAGATAGCCGCGTTCATCCTTACAGACAGACAAGGGTCTCAAGAAATCCGTGACTATGGTCGTTGCTGTCGAGTTCATGCTCGTTGAGACGGTGGATTGGGCTGCGGCAAAGATCCCCGCTACGATAAGGCCCGCGAGACCGATAGGCATTTCACGCGCAATGAACAAGGGCAGGATCTGATCCGTGGTGATCGTCGAATCCAGCTTGGTCGGATTCGAGTGGTAGTAGGCAAACAATGCCGATCCAAGACCGAAGAAGAGGATGGTGGCAAATACGCTGAGGATCGCATTCGTCCAAATGGATCGTGCGGCCAGCTTCTCATCGGCCGTCGTCATGTAACGCTGCACCACCGCCTGGTCAGCGGTGTAGGAGGACAGATTCTGGCCGAACGCCCCAATGATGATCACCCAGAGAGCGATCTGTGAACTGGTCACGTCCCAATTGAAATGCGCCATGCGAAACTTATCGGCATCGCTGGCCGTGGAAAGGAATCCTGAGAACCCTCCATCGACACCGCTCATCAACAAGACGAAAGCCAGAATGGCGCCCCCTAGCAAGACCACTGTCTGAATGGTGTCCGTCCAAATTACGGCCTCAATCCCACCCATCGCGCAGTAAAGAATGCTGAGCACCCCCATGATCAGGACCGATTGACCCGGCGTCAGCGGCGTCGCGGCGGACAAAGCAAGACCAGTGAGAGACATGACCACGCCCATCCGGAAGATATGAAAGAGCGTGAAGAAGAGGCTGCCCACCATCCGCACGGCGAGGCTGAAGCGTTTCTCCAGATACTCATAGGCGCTTGTCGCATCGATCCGTCGATAAAATGGTAGAGCCACGAAGACCGCGACAATTGCGACCACCGGAATCATCATGTTTCCCACCGCATAGACCCAGTCTTGAGCAAAGGCCTTCGCGGGCAAGCCAGTGAATGTGAGAGAACTTAACATCGTGGCGAAGATGCTACACCCCGCCGCCCACCATGGGATACGTTTGCCTCCCCGGAAGAAATCATCCGTGTCTTTGTTCTTACGCGCAAAGTAGGCTCCTACGCCCACCATGAGCAGGAGGTAGAGAACGAGCACCACGTAGTTGACCATGCCGAAGTCACGCTCGCTCGCGACCGGCGTCACTTTCCAGATCTTAGGAGAGCGCACCCTCGGGCGCACTTCACCACTCGGGATGATGATAGAGTCGCCCCAAGCCACCGGAGCCGTGGTGACATGATTCGAAGGCATGGGACCCGCACTGGCCCAAGTATCCGTGATGGTATGATAGACCAGGGCTTCTTTGGGAAAACCAGGATGATTATCACGCAAGGCATCGGCTTGATCCCATAGAGAACCATCCGCCCCGCCAAGAACGTAGAGGTGGCTCTGCCCGAATCCGATCGCCGTCCCTGCCATGACACTGCGCGGCAAGTCCGAGCGCGAACGCCAAGTCTTCGTGCTCGTGTTGTATTCCCAGGTATCCGTAAGGAACTGGAGATCCTCGCCTTCTTGACGACGCCCGCTCATGACGTAGACGCAGTCATCGTACCCGTTGTGTTGGGTCACCGTGAGATTGAAAGCGCGATTGGATCCTGGCCAAGGCTCTAGCACTTCCCAAGCAAAGTCCGCCGAGCCTTTCTTTGAGAGATCAAGCGCCCAGAAATTGCTCAATGCGCTATCGAGTATCTGCCCACTCTGCCCGCCGGCTAGAAAAACGATCCCATCCACCAACGCCGCCTGCCCATACGCACAAGGACCCGGCAAAGGTGGGTAGGCCGTCCGGACCACTTCACCCGCGGCGGCATCCCATTCTAACAAGAAGACGTCACCTGTGACACTAGAGCCGTCATCCCCTCCCATGCACACCACGCCATCGGAGGTCGATACCGAAGCGCCATAGGCCCGTGGACCCGAGAGCTTGCCCCCAACTTTCCAAACATAGGTCTCACCTTGTTTCTCTAAGACATGGATGTCGTCATGCCAGAACTTGGTCGTCTCCCAGAGCGGTTTGTTAGGGAAATTCGCCCCTCCAGCGATGATCAGGGCATCGCCATGAACTCCCGTAAACGGCCCCGCCACCCCCGGATGCTCCGTTTGTCCTGCAGCGGCTGGCAGCGTGCTCAGCTCTGACCATTCCAAGGAACTCTCGGCAACGAGAGTTGGCATGGCGATCCACCAAGCGATGGCGATGATTCTTACAGAGACTCCTAGCATGCCAGAAGTCTCTGACGAATGCCGGCATAGGGTCAAGGCTAGCCGTCTATAGAATGTCTTGAGTCCTAATTGGCCAGTAAACACTGACATAAACCTGCGCGTCCTCGCGCGACTTCACCTTCACCACCTTCACCACCGCCAATTGAGGACGGCGGGCCTGCGACTCCACTCCCCTTTCCTTTGTTTCGCCACTCTCCGCGTGTCCAGTGTGTTCAGTGCCTTTCGTAAATCTATTATTACCTGAGCTGACCTTCAGCGCCTCAACCAGGTTTTCCCGTGGAGGAGTCGACGCTTGGGAGACTGCGGGTCTTTCTGCACACGACGGAGGATCTTCTTCACTTTATGCCCAGCGCGTACCTTGGCAAAGACGACATCAAATCCACCGGTTCCTGCCGAGGACAACTTCACATCGCCGACATTGAGCAAGCCTAACAAGCCCTCCTTGTCCACATCAATCCGGCGAATGTCTGACATACGCACCTCATTCGAACTCTTGGCAATGATGCCACGGACGACTTCTGCCCGACCGCGAGAGATGATGTAGCAATCAAAGTGTCGCAAGATTAACAAGATCGCCAACGTGGCACAGGCAAAGGCAATCGTCATTCCGCCGAGGGTTCCGCCAGGAAGTCCGAGGGATGGCGCGATGAAAAGGAAGAAGAAAGCCACGGCTCCTAGGATGGCGGTGACAAGGAGTAGCTTGGGATAAGCAAGAATGGACGGATGAAGGCGACAGATGATCTCGTCCATGTCGACCTCTGATGGCCGTTCGGATCGGTTCTTGGAAGATGCGGCTGGACGGTCCTCGTCTTCTTCCTCTTCCTCCTCTTCGTCGTCGGCTAACCAAACACCTTCTTCAAAAGGGACTTCCTCAAAGAGCGCTTCAAGTTCTTCCTCATCATCCTCGTATTCGTCCTCGTATTCTTCCTCTTCATCGCCGTATTCCTCCGCCTCTTCATCCGAGCCTTGCTCGTGGAAAAGTTCGCGGACCTCCTGAATCTCGCCATCGCCCACACGGATGCACAAGGCATCAAGCTCGATCTCTCGATTATCTAACATCGTGGCGAGTTCACGGCACGTGTAGGGACCAAACTTTCGGTCGCCGCTGATGAGATTGTAGTGAGGTTCCGCCATCGGGCTCGATGTCTTCTTAAGGTTCGTCAATCGATACCGGCGGCAGCCAATCCTCACGCAGCAAGAGACGTGTGATGTCGAGCAAGAGCACCGACGAGGGATCGTTCTTATGCACTTCTGCCAGGAGCGGCGTGAGTCGATCCATCTCTGCCACCGCGGCATGGACCAGCGATTGAAGGATCGTTTGCGGGAAAGACTGTTTCTGATCGAAGAGATTGGTCGCTCGGAAAAGCACCTGACGCTGATCCCAGACCATCTCGAAATTCCCCACGGTCAGAGACTGTGAGGCGCGCATGAGCAATTCTGAAAGCTTCAACAAATGATAGGATTCAAAAGTGTAGGGAGACGTGGCCACGACATGCACGCCGCCGATAGGCTCGAAGGCTTGGACGTGGACGACGACGCGCGTGTGATGGGCTTCGAAAGATGCTTGGAGCACCTCACGATCAGGGACTTGTTCGAATGCCCATTGATTGGCTTCAAACGCTGCCTGAATTGCTTTGAATAGGCTGGGCATGAAGTCCGACTATCATTCAAAGTCTTTCCTGGTCAAGTGAACGGAATCCCCGTGCATGCGGCGGAAAGCTTGTCTATCATTCGTTTGGGTATGAAATGTCGCTTGTTTCGAAATTGGAGCCTCCTTCCTGGAGGCTGTGCTGTGGTCTTTCTGCTCGGAGGTGCCACCACGTATGGAGACTTCGCCAAGGCCTACAAAGACGCCTATTCAAGTCAGGACTGGACCACGGCCGCTGAGGTGGCCCAGCGCTGGCTTCAGGAGGACTCCAGTCAGCTTGCTCTGAACGGGCGCATTGCCGAAGCCCGCCTTCGATCCGGCCAACTGGAGGACAGTGAATCCTGGTTGGCGCGTTGGGAAAGCACGGCCGAAATACTCACTTCGGAAATGTTGGCCTTGCGTGGCGAACTGGCGCAGGCCCGTGATGAACCGTCTTTGGCGCGCGATCTTTGGACGCGCAGCTACGAGAAACAACCCGATGTCGACGTCGCCCGTCGCCTAACGAATCGCAATCTATGGGGAGCAGACGAGAGAACTCTCTACGAATCATGGATGAAACGCGTCTCCGCAGATTTCCAATTTGTGGTCGCCATGCGCGTGACCGGTGAAGCGGCGGTTCGCGCGCGTGACTGGGAAGGGTTGAGTAAGGTGATAGGCATTCTGAACGACTTGAGCACGAGTTCAGCGATGCGAGCAGCCGCCACGTTTGAATCCCTGGCCGTGAAAGAACTCGCTCCCCATGATGCCGCCGTGCGAGATCAAGCTTCGGGGCTCGCTCTGGCTCGCCGTGCTCATTTCTTTCTCACCCAGCAGCTGAAACAGTTGGCCATGGAAGATGCCACCGAAGCTCTAGCACGTGCCCCACGCATGGTCTTGCCAAAGATCACCTTGGCGCAGTGTAAGAATCGGTATGAAGACGATGAGGAAATTCGTGCTCTGGGCGTCGTGACAATCGAAGAACGCACCCAACTTCCTCCAGAGACTCGTTTGGCCATTGATCGCTTGGATCATGCTGTCAGTCAGCCAGTGATCGATCCCGAGGTCTTCCTCAAGCGTGCCTTGGCCTTGGCTTCCTGTGGTCAGTACTATCTTGCGCTGGATGATCTCACCGCAGCCGGGCCGACCATGGAGCAATCAGCCGATGGGTTGGCTTGCCAGGGAGAATGTTTGTTAACCCAGCGGAAGAATGACGCGGCGAAACAAGCTTTCGAACAAGCCTTGTTCATCGATCCGAATCATTCTCAAGCTTATTCCAAATTAGCTGTCTTGGCCACGCAACGTGCGGACTACGCTGAAGCCATTGAGCGCTATCGATGGCTGGTCGCCCGCAGTCCAGATGACAAGATTCTCGCTCAAGGTCTTCGAGATGCCCAATCGCGTCTCCGTTAATCCTTTTCTCACACTTCACTATTTCCACCATGCGTCTATCATTCACGCTTCTCCTCTGGGCCTTCACCACGGCCTTCCTCACAGCTCAGCGCACGACCAGTGCCGATCTCGAAAAGGCCGCCAATGACATCACCGTCTCGCCGCCCGATCGTGAGATCTCCAAAGAAAAGCGGCTCATCGTGAACTTTCCAGCGGCCATGATTCCGCTGGAAACGATCGGAATCGCAGATCAGATTTCCCCTATCACGTTCACGCCTGCACTGACCGGTGAAGGCCATTGGATCAGTACGACCGCCGCGATGTTCACCGTCGCGAGTCCCGTGAAGCCTGGACAAACCTACACCCTGACACTACGCGACAATCTAACCACCGCCACAGGCGAGTCACTAAGCGTACCCAGTTGGAAACCGATCGAGTTCAAAGCCAACCTGATGGAAGTCTCCAGCCGTTTCCAAGACCAAGGCACCGCTCTTTCCGCATCACCCGAGGTCGATCTTCGGGTCAACTACCCCGTCACACCTGCGGATGTCATCCAAACGGTCTATTTCCAAGATCGCGAGGCCCGCCAACGTCTGGCTTCCGCAATCGTCCTGCCTCAAGCGAACGCCCGCACGGAAGACGAGCCCGTTCCACAGCCCACGGAAGTCACCCAATTCCTGGTCACGCCGGCCGAGCCACTTCCGGTAGGCAAGATCTATGACCTGATCATTGAAGGACTACCTGATGCTGGCACGCGCACGCCGCTGCCAGATCTGAAAGCCATCGCGCTCGGATCTGCTCAGGCGCTGCAGATCACCCACGTGGAAGTTTACACCCATCCGTTAGACAAACCCGCCGTCGTCTTGGAGACGTCTGGTCCTGTCGATCACGAAACGCTGAACACGAATTCGGTCATCGTCGAACCTGCGGTGCCGAATCTCACTTTCTTCGCCGACGAGAACGCGGTTCGCTTGAAAGGAGATTTCGATACTGGTCGCACGTATCGCATCAGCTTTGGAGACAGTGTGAAAAGTAAGACAGGATACGCCTTAGCCCAACCCGGCCCGCATGAAGCGGTGTTCCATGGCCTGAGCCCCATCATCGTCTTTCCCCAAGCACAATTCTTTCAACGCAGTGCCCTTGGACTTCATGTCACGGTCTTGCAATCAAACTGCCCAGAGGCCAATTGGCGCCTTGCTAGGATCCCTTTGGAGAAACTCAAGGTGGTGCAGGATCGCCTGAAAGAGTTCGAAAAGGATGCAGAAGATCCGTTCACTGGCAATTCGGTTGGAGCCTACCAGACCGAACTCCTGACAGATGCCCTATCGCTTCAAGTCGCAGCGAATGGCTCCATCCCTAGTGCAGGAAAGAATGAAGCGCTCTACCGCGAGATTCGTTGGAAACCAGAAACGGGTGGAGTGCCCCCGGGTGCCTATTTGTTAGAAACGTCCGCAACTCTGGAGGACGGTCGCGTCGTCGGGAATCGGTCTATTCTCTTCTTCAACGAGGTCGTCATCCAGCACAAGCTCACCAGCGAGTCGGTCGAGATCAAAGTATTCACGATGGAGTCGAGTCAACCTTTGGCCAACGCCCAGGTGGAGATCATCGATGCAAATAACATTCCGCTAGCCAGCGGAGTCACCGACGCGACAGGGGGACTCACCCTATCACGAACGCTTACAGAGCCGGGCAAACACTCCAAAGCATCTTACATTGTCGTGCAATCCGAAACTAAAAACGGAGGCGGCATCCAGCCCTATCAAGGCGCACGTTTCATCAGCAGCGGTTGGGTTGGACGATCTTCTGCTCGCAGCGGAAACGCACCAGTTGTCACGGCGAGCGCTTTCGCCGACCGCAGCCTCTATCGTCCCGGCGATCCCGTGCATGTGAAAGGCACCGTACGCTTGCAGGACGAATCAAGACTCCTCATACCAAGTGGCGATGTCTCTTGGAACGTGATTCAGGGCTACAGCGGCCCCACCTTGGCTTCGGGCGACTCTAGCATCGATGCATTCGGCGGCTGGGAAATGACCTGGACCCCTCCAAAGACCGCGAAACTGGGAAGCTACAACGTTCGCTACACGGTTCCACCATCCAAATCCTCGGATTCCGTGCATTTCCAGATCGAGGAATACAAACCACCACTATTTGTGGTGGAGCTAGACGATCCCACTCAGCAGAAGATGCGCATCGCCTCACATTACTTTCACGGCTCGCCGAATGCCGGAGCCATGGTTCGTTGGGAAGCAAGTTGGTCCCCAAACACCTCCCGGGAGGACGGCTCTCAGGCCAGTGATCAATACTCACCCAACCACAAGAAGACGCTATCTCAACTCCAACGTAAAGGCGAGTTTCGGCTAGATGCTGACGGCGTCGGCTTCATCGATCTTGAAGTTCCCTTTGAGAAACCTTGGTCCAGTGGATGTTATTTAGCCTATATTTCCGTCGAAGTTCTCTCTCCAGAAGGCCAGGTCATGGAAGCCGCAAAGTACGCGACGATCACGCCACACAAGGTCATTCCTACCATCGCTTGGAAACGCGTCGCCGACGACGAACCCGGAAGCAAAGAACTCCAAGTAGACCTCCGAACCGAAGATGTCAACGGAACCAAGCTTACTGAACTTCCCATGAGCCTCACCATCTATAGGAAAGAAACGCAGACCGTTAAAGAACGCCTGGGCCAGAACGTCTATCGTTATCGCAACTTCCCTCTCTTCCATACAATCAAATCCGAGGACGTCCTGAGCGGCAGCAACTATCGTTTCACTCCAGAAGGAACGGGACACTTCGTGGCCTATGCCAAACTCAAGGATATGCCCACCGCTCCTGCAGTGAGCGATAGCATCCATTCCGTGGGTGATGGCGAGGGGCGGTATGATGTCTACAATGATGGTGAGATCACCCTTCAGTTAGACAAGAAACGTTACGTGGCAGGAAAAGATACCGCTCAAATCGCTCTCGAATCCCCCTTCGGAGGCCAAGCTTGGGTCTGCGTGGAGACGGATCGCATCATCGATCAATTCCTCATCGATCTTCCTGCGAACAACCGGACCATTTCACTGCCGATCAAGCCTTCCTATCATCCTAACGTTCACGCATCCGTTTATCTGCTACGCCCAGGCGGGCCCGATCATTTGCCCAGCGAGCGCTACGGCATGGTCGATATCGAAGTGGATCGCCCAGATTTGGAGTTGAGCGTTACTCCAGAACTGATCACTAGTGAAGTGGACCCTGGAGGCGATGTCTCAGGCATCGTGCGTGTGCTTTGTCAGGGTCAACCCGTGCTCAATGCCGACGTCACGGTGTTTGCCGTCGATGAAGCCGTGCATCAGTTAGGACATTGGGAAATGCCTGAGTGGTATGCGGACGTGTATCCCCGTCGTTATCTCGGGGTGGCCTCTTACCGAGGGTTGGACGAACATTTCGAGAAGTTCGAAGAACGTGAGGTCACAGAGAAAGGCTTCCTTATAGGCGGGGGGGCTGAAGCTTTCGCTGCCAGCGATTCAGGGGGCAATGGTCCCAAGACATTCCGCAAGGATTTCGTCGCCCTGGCTTTCTGGAAGACCCAGCTTCGGACGAACGAGAAAGGCGAAGTCGCGTTTGACTTCAAAGCCCCTGACAATCTGACGAGCTTTCATGTTGTCGCGGTGTCCCAGACACAAGCCCATCAGTTTGGCGAAGGCGAGACCACTTTCAAAGTCGCCAAACGTCTCATGGTGGAACCTGCTCTGACGCGTTTCGTTCGAAAAGGGGACACGCTCGAACTCCGCGCCGTGGTCCGGCAGAACTACCTCGACAGCGCAGCCGTCATCGTCACCTGCACGGTTGAAGGTGAGATCGAGTGGTTGAGCGAAGGGCAAGAACAACGTCTCGCATTGACCAAAGGCCTTCCGCAAGTGGTGCGATTCCCCTGCCGCGTTCTTGGAGGCGACGCCGTGCAGGTCCGTTTTCAAGCACAAGGTGAGGGCGACATCACCTTGCAAGACGCGGTGGAAGTCACGCTTCCTGTCGCGCTTCCAGGCATCGTCCAACACACGGGTCACTTCGGCGTCATTCCCAAGAAAAAGGCGACTTTTCCCATCCACGAGACACTGCCAGAGCATTGGGCAGGTTCTACGGGCAGTTATCGCATGACCGTCTCACACACGCCATTCTTGCCGGAACTGAACAGTCTGCCAGAAGTGCTGGACTATCCTCATGGCTGCTGGGAACAGAAAGGCGCGCGTTTCCTCAGCTACGCGCTCATGACGGATCTGCTCGCCTACCTCCCGGAGTTGCAAGGTCGGCATGGCAACTACAAGGAGAGATTGGAACAGGGCATCGCAGAGGCCGATGCCGCATTGTTAGACTCAGGATTCATGCCCTACTGGGACGGACACGATAAGCCTTATGACTGGGTCACGCTCATGACCTATTGGTGGGTGCAGATGGCGAAACAGCAGGGCGTCGATGTTCCTGAGAGGTTTGACCTGAAACTATCACAAGCGCATGCCATGCTCGCCAGTGGTCAAAGGAGAACCTACCCTGTCGATCTGACATCACGGGCCTTCGCGCTCTTCACGCATGCGGAAACTGGCCACCCCGTTGAAGGCATGGAAGCGCTCCTGACAGATCTCTACGCCCGTCGCGGCGATCTCCCGACCGATGCGCTTACCCTTCTCACCCTCACCATGAATCGCTATGGCGTGATGGAGAAGGAGCAGCGGCAGTTAGGCAAAGTCTTGGAGAACGAAGCCAAGCAGGGCAAGGTCGAGTTCGATCCGGTCACTTTTGGCTCTCCCCAGCGCGACGTGGCCCTGCGCTGGCTCACCCGCGTGCGACTGGCTTCCATGAAAGAGCGCCGACAATTGAGCCAGGCCTTTCTCAAAGAGAACGAGGACGCCGGTAACGCCACGTTATCCACCCAGGAACATTTCTGGAAAGCACTTCTGCTAAAGGACCTTGTCCAGTTAGACAAAGATAACGCTTTCGCCAAACCTATTCAACCGAAGCCTGATTTCAATTCGACGAACAATGTGTCCGTCGCCTGGAAGTCGCAACCGCTCGAGCGTCTGCGTGACTTGGCGCTCGAACTCGGCAGCGGGAAGAGTGATCGCTACTACGCGATCAGCGCCGACGTCGTACGTGATTCCAAGGCGACACCCATGGAAGATCGCGGGTTCCGATTGGAACGCGTGGTCACAAACCTTACCGATAAGAAACGGTTAGGCACCGAAGACGCGCCATTTCAAATGGGCGATGAACTCCTCCTAACCTACCAGTTTGAAGCAAAGAAACGTCATCATTATGTCGCCCTGACCGACGAACTTCCTGCCGGGATCGAAGTGGTGAATTTCGACCTCCCACAGATCGCTGCCGTCTATCGCCTACCGGATTCGGTGAAGCCCACGCTTCATCTGAGCCACAGTGAATTGCGCGATCAGTCGGCGAATCTCTACTTCAACACCGTCTCTGCAAGCCATCATACTTACGCCATTCTTGCACGTGTCACTGGCTCAGGAGACTTCATCTGGCCTTCAACGCAAATTCAGCCCATGTATCAACCCTACTTTGGTGGCTTGACGGCGGGTCGCGTTGCGCATAGTCAACAGGGTCCATAGCTCATGGGAGAAGCGCACGAATTCAAAACCAAGCACGGCGAACACAATGCAAGCTACGTTCTCAGTAGCCAAGGTGTAGCGCGCGCCACGCGCTATCGTCGCCGCACCGTGCCTTGGGAAAAAATTCGGACCCTATGGCTGCTAAAGAACTCCCTCATTCTGTTCTACTCAGACACGGGATACTGGGTCTTGCCATTCGCACAAATCCCGGATCAAGCGAGAGCCTATCTCATGAAGAAGATTCATGAGATCGGCGTGCGCACGAAGAGCTTGGGTTAACCGACGAGGCCGTCTATTGGGTATCCGCGACGCGGAAAAGGCCGTCTTCCCAGTTCTTCCATGCGGCATGCGCACTTTGATAGAGTGCGACCACATCGGCCTTGTTCTGTAGGCGATATTCCACCGTGGGAGCCAAGGCCACTTCGGCAGCGCGTTTCACAGGCAAGCCGTGATCAACCTTTCTCCGTAGAAGATGCCGCCCCGTCGCGATCAATGTCTGCGCGCGTTCGAGCGCTTCCCTACCTTCATGCAAAGGAGACGTCATCACACCGGATGATGTCACGGGTGCTTCGGTTCGGTAATAGAAGCGTGCCATCAGCGCACTGCGCGTCGTGATGGTCGTTTCGTAAACGGTGGCTTCATGATCAATCACATACTCGTGATAACTCACGGTGACCATGTCAGAGACACCCACCGCGAAACTTCCGCTCGGCAACTGACATTCCCAGAATGGACGATGTGAGGGAGGTTCTGAGATCACCGCTTCAGGAACCTCAGCAACTGGCAACAACAAAGGCGGGATCTCTGCCCCCTCCTCAGACTCTTGCACAGGAAATGCAGGCTCGGGCATGGGCACTGGAATCGTCGGCTCAGGAAGCGGTGCGGGCGAAGGATCCGAAGTCTTGGGGTCCACCACTGGATTCTCAGCCGAGGCAGCACTGAGCGCGATGGCGACCAAGATCAAGAAATAATTTATTAGCGATTTCACGCTTCGAAATTACCAAGGAAGCGATATAAGTCAACGAAACGTCGTTATTAGCCGCGCGGGTAGCCCACTTTCCGGATCTTGCCAAGCAGCGCCTGCAGACTCTTGACCTTATCCGGCTGCTCTTCAGACAAGTCCTGTTTCTGCGCGATGTCCTTTTCCAAGTCAAAGAGCTGGGCAGAAGTCTCGGTCTCTTTCGGATAACCCATTTGTTCCTCCATGAATTGCTTCGCCCACTGACATAACCATTCGGCGCATCGATCAAGACATCCTTCCCATGGCGAATCGCCCGTTCTTACTTCATTTTCAATTTCTTGCGGTTCTGATCAAATATCAATGATCATGGAACACTGATTGCACAAACCCGGCGTTATCAAAATACACTTCAACGGAACACCATTTAAGCGGCATGTTTGATGAATACCCCCACGTCACAGTTCCCTTTCCAATCCTTTCAAACGATGGCCTACCAAGCACGGCCTTCACTTGAACATTACTCATTCCCTTTTCTACACTTGCTAATTTGGATATCGAGACGGCATGTCCAGTAAACGCCCATGCCACCAATACAATAGCCATTAACAGCAAAACTCTGCCCACGACAAAAAGGTATTTCATTAAGAACATTCTGGTGATGAAAGAATTACTACGGAAAACAGCAGCAAGACAGGCTTGTTTGGCCGCTGCAGCACCGTGAGCATGTGTGTAATGGTCGCTATTTGCCCCGTGGGTAGCCTTCTTCCCGGATCTTGCCCAACAGCGCCTGCAGTCTCTTGACCTTATCCGGCTGCTCTTCGGACAAGTCCTGTTTCTGCGCGATGTCCTTTTCCAAATCAAAGAGCTGCGCTGAAGTCTTGGCCTCTTTGGGATAACCAAACTGTTCTTCCCAAGGCTTGTTGCGTCCACTGACATAACCATTCAGCGCATCGATCAAGACATCCTTTCCATGGCGAATCGCATAGTGACCTTCCTTGGTATTGTGCACATGGGTCGTGCGTGGGGATACGGTCGTTTCTCCCTTGAGCAATGGCAGCAGATCGAAGGAATCCTCCGCCGCCTTGGTAGGCAATTTGATATCTAACATCGATGCCATCGTGGCCATCAGATCGATCTGGGAAACGAGGGCATCCGAAACGGAACCCGGCTCAGTCACGCCCGGCCATTTCACCACGAACGGCACATGATGCCCGCCTTCGTAGATATCTCGTTTCAATCCTCGGAAAGGTTTCGAGGACCAATGATTATAGTTCTCGACCCGCGCATAGGCATACTTCTCGGGACCATTGTCAGCGGTGAAGATGATCATGGTGTTCTCTGCGTGCCCCGATGCTTTCAACGCTTCTAACAATTGCCCGCAAGACCAATCAGACTGGACCACAAAGTCTCCGTAGGGACCCGCTTGCGATTTCCCATCGAACTCATCCGTCGGCACGATGGGCGCATGCGGCGATGGCAACGGGAAGTAGAGAAAGAAGGGCTCTTCTTTGCCTCTACGATCCTCAAGCCAAGCGACCGCTTTCTTGGTGAGGGTTGGCAGCACTTGGTAGAAATCCCAATCGGATCTTGCTGGTCCGGGACGCGCCTCCCAGTTCCCTTCTTTCGTCTTCGCCGTGATGGTGAGAGTGGTGTCCGGAATATCCACCACGCGATCATCTTTGATCCACGCGTAAGGCGGGAAATTGATCACAGCGTCTCCGAAGTAGTGACCGAAACCATGGGCCAAGGGGCCGTTGGGGATCGCCTTGGACCAATCAAAGTCTTCAGCTCCCCAGTAGGTCTGCTTACGCTTGCCTTTCATTCGGACTTCAGGCTTGGCATCTGGAACTTTGATCGCCTCCCAGTTCCAACCGAGATGCCATTTCCCGATGCATGCCGTGGCGTAGCCCTTCTCCTTCAGCATCTCCGGCAGGGTCAACTCGTCAGCGTCGAAGACAGACTCGCCTAACGCCCCTACGATCCCGTGAAATTTACGCCAATGATGCCGCCCCGTGAGCATGGCATAGCGGCTCGGTGTGCAAATGCCAGACGACGAATGCCCATCGGTAAAACGCATGCCTTCGCGCGCCAGCTGATCTAGAAACGGCGTCGGAATCTTGGAGTCCGGATTCTGAATTCCAAGATCGCCATACCCCATGTCATCGGCATAGAGCAGAAGGATGTTAGGGCGCTTGTCCTGCGCTTGGAGTAGCGTGAGGGATAGGAAAAGGCTGACGAAGGAAAGCAAGCACCGGGACATGATCACTAGGCGGTTGGGTACTCCCACTCACCACGATAGGCGCGTCGAAGATGCTTGTTCGCTTCTGGGTCCCCCACAATCCGCTCGCGATCGCCGTCCCATTCCAGACTTCGTCCGAGCTTCATGGATAGCATCCCGAGCAGGCTCATGGTCGTCGATCGGTGCCCAATCTCAATGTCACACACAGGCAGACGTTTCTTCGTTTCTATACTAGCAAGGAAGTCCGACCACAGCTCACGGATGTTCTGTGAATCAGGCGCATGCAAGTCTGGCCCTTGATGGATCAGTGGTGCTTTCTTATTGTTAGGATAGAATGTCCAACCGTCTTGCCATCCTTGATGAAAGATGCCTTCGGTCCCGTAGAAATAACAGCCAACGTTCTCTCCTTGGTCCGTGTTGTTTCCGGCGAACCGACGATGCTCCCACGTCACGGAGAAGTCCTCGAATTCGTAGGTTGCTAGTTGATGATCCGGCGCGTCCGTCGTCTGGTGGGTTTCATTGTAAACGGGCGCCCCTGCGATGGCGCGGCCACCGGTGGAGAAGACGCGCTTGGGCCCTTTCTCATCGGACCACCAGAGGACTTGGTCTAGCCAATGGATGCCCCAGTCTCCCAAGGTGCCATTGGCATAATCGAGGTAGTTTCGAAATCCTTTCGGGTGAATCGCTCCGCCCCATTTTCCAGGAATGTTTCCACAATAATGTCGCAGAGGTGCTGGCCCACACCACATATCCCAATCGAGTTCCTTTGGCGGCTCCGTATTCTCCACCGGCTTCTCTGGACCACCTCCGTAGTGGACGAAACAACGGACCATGCCAATCTTACCCGCTCTACCAGAACGCAAGAAATCCATGCCAGACATGTTATGCGCCGACACACGACGATGCGTCCCCACTTGCACCATCTTCTCCGTGGCACGGGCCGCCTTCAACATGGCACGCCCTTCTTCAATCGTGTGACTGATAGGCTTCTCGACATACACATGGGCCCCAGCTTGCACGGCCGCGATGGTGATCAAGGGATGCCAATGATCGGGCGTGCCCACAATGACAATCTCTGGCTTCTCTTTCTCTAACATTTCCCTGAAGTCACGATATCCCTTCGGTTTATCCCCGGAGAGCTCGGTGACTTTCGCCACGGCAGGGCGCAACTGGCGCTCATCCACATCGCACATGGCGACAACCTTCGAGTGACCGGCTCGCATCGCTTCGCCAAGAATATTCATGCCCCACCAACCAGTGCCCACAAGGGCTGTCCGATACTTCTTGGTCAGATGATGCGCTGCATGGACAGAAGGAAATCCAAGGGTGCTGGCCACACCCGTGGCGGCAGTAGTTTTGAGAAAGTCACGTCGATTCGAATTCATCAAGCGATCCTAAAGCCGAATGCCGATCCATGGCAAGCATTCCGAATCGTAAAAGCGCTAACGCTTTTCCAACTGATCTTGCATCTTCTGAAGAGCGTCCTCTTCTTCTAGGTCCTTGTCTTTCTTGCCGCGTAATTTCGAAAGAATGCCTTTCAGCGTGGAATTCTTCTCCTTCGGCTTCTTCTCCTCAATGGGATCCAGGCCGTTCGCTGCGATCGTCACTTCGAGATCTTTCAAGCGCGGGTCTGCCCCCAACTGTCCTTGCCCATGAAACGTGTTCACTTGGATGGGATAGAGCTTACTCGTGGAACGCAAGGTCCGGTGTGCCTTGATAAAATTCGTAGGATGATAGTAACAAGAATTGTCCCGTGGCCAGGCCGACCGATTCATGCCCAAACGCAGCTCTTTGCGCATCTCAAAATGAAGATGAGCCGCATACATGCCGCGATTGGATCCCATTTCACCGATCTGTTGCCCACGGCGCACGCGATCATGCAACTTCACATGGCGCTTTAGCAAATGACCATACTGTGAGTCCACATACTGGATCTTTCCCTCGGCATCACGAAACGTATGCCTTACAATAACACAATTACCCCAGCCTTTCCGCACATCGTCCGAGAAGACAACAACACCATGAGCAGCCGAATAAATAGGATCACCAAGATCCGAGTCACCGCCGCCCACGCCATTCCAATCCTCACCGAGATGTCCGTTAGACGTGTAACCACGAAATTTGTAGTAGCCTTTCGCATCTGGCTTTCCCACGGGGAAATCAAACCCGTCCGCAAGGACCTGGCGGATGACGTCACGAGCCGAAACTTGCGGCGCGCCTAACCACAATGCGACGAAACACGTGATGTGCAATGGGAAGCGATTCATGAAACAGAACTTCCGAAAGTGGACACTTGGCCCTAAATCGCAAGGAGAATCCCTGCGTAAACAGTTCGGAAGTACAAACTATTCGCACACCTGAAAAAGTTAGGCGGATCAGCTTTGCCTAACGCTTCAAACTTCCGACAGTTTCAGAATATCCATAAGAATTGCAGCTGCCACGACGATCGCCAAGATGATCCTGTAATAGCCAAAGATAGCCATGCTATGCTTCTGCAAATAGCTCACCATCCATTTTACCGCAAAGACCGCTGAAATCCAAGCGGCTAGCGACCCGACAATCATGGGTTTCCACCCATACTCTTCCACCATGAGAGGGCCTGCATCTTTGGCCTTGTAGACGGTAGCCGCACACAAAGTGAGAACTCCAAGGAGAAAGCTGAATTCCACGGCCGCACTCAGACTCAATCCAACTAACACTCCACCGACGATCGTCACCAAGCTACGACTCGTCCCCGGACACATGGCGAGGCATTGGATGAAACCAATGATCAACGCCATCTGCCATGTCAATTGCGCTAACGCTTTCCCTGCGCCCTGTTTGCCGAGTCGGCGTTTGCGATAAAATGCCGTGGCAATGATAGCAACGCCGCCGACAAACCAAGCAATGACGATCGTCCAAAGCCCGAAGAGTTTCTCTTCAATGATGTCATCAAAGAGAAGGCCCAACACCGCAGCGGGCAAGAACGCCACCATGATCAGAAGACCCAATCGGAAGCCGCTCTCATTTCCAGAACCAATGCCGACCTTGCCGACCCAACCTTCGATGATCTCTAGGACGCGTTTCCAGTAGATTCCTAGAACGGCCAAGATCGCCCCAGCTTGAATACAAACCGCATAGGCATTCGCCGCCTCAGAGGCAGGCAGAGAAAGCGCACGTTGTGCTAGAATAAGATGGCCCGTGGACGAGACGGGCAAATACTCCGTCAGGCCTTCGACAATTCCGAGGACGATCGCTTCCCAAATGGTCATGCTAGGCTACTAAGTCCCAAGTCTGGAGCAGGCAAGAGCAATCTTATTTAACGCGTGAGCCAGTCATCGGTTGTCTGCAAATGACGGATCGAGATGTAGGCAGGCGCGCCATCGTACTCGCCATCGTTGGCCAAGAACACCACGTCTGTGCGCTTCAGGCTCTCGGCCGAGGCCGCTTTCTGCCAGGCGACGCGCAATCTGTAGTGTCCCTTTTTCCCATCGACTTTGGTTAGGCTTGATCGATGGCCCTTGGCTTCCGAAATGCGTTCTCTCAGCTGGATGACGGAAGGGTGGCGTTCGGTGTACTTCACGAGCAGTCGTTTCAGCTCTTCCTCGGCCGTCGCTCCCGATTCAGGCTCCCTCAGGATCGCGGCGAAATGGCCCTTCATCGACTTTCCTTCATCCATCCGGCTCTTGCTCAGGTCCATTTCAAATTCAAGCGCCTGCCCTTCCTGCCGCGCCGCCGTGATGAGGTAGTCATGGTTTTTAAAGAACACTTTCTCTGATCCCCCCTTGGGAAAAACCAATCTCAATTTACTATTCATAGTCATCCTCGTCACTGGAGGGGTATGCATTAAACCGTGGGCCCGATTGACCAGTCCTTCGAGGAAGAGCGCGTTGTCGATCCCCTCTTTCTCGTCGGCCTCGATGGGCAACTTGAAAGCGGATTGATGAGCCGACGGAGATCGCAGATCGCCACCAAGTTCGTTCTTAAAAAGGCCTAACAATGTTGGTGTGTATGTGCCCGTCCGCAACATCCGCGTCTTCAACTCCGGGGGCAACGCGGCGGCGGCATAGAGAATCGGCTTATCAGGTAGGCATCCGATCCAGACTTTCCTACGGAGCTCAAATAGAACAGCGTTAGGAAAGAAAGATTGTCAAAGTGCTGTCCATTTCCCTGAATCTTGTAGTTCCACACGGCAGGGCCGATGAAGAGAAAGTTCGTCTCGTAGAATGCTCGGTAAAGCGACGTGTCTAACGAAGGCGAGGTGAATCCAGTCCTCCGATCCAAATGCGCGACATCCAATGCTGCGAGAATCTGACATCGATCATGATACTCGGGAATGGCCATGGGTTCACCAAATGGAGACTCATGAAAACCTAACGATTGCACACCGAAGGTCACTCGCTTGGCAAAGACCGCTTCCTTCGCAGACTGATAACCCATCACGGGATCCGCCATTGTGAGGTGTGGGTAGACCGCAGCGGTCTTTGAGTGGTTGTTATCAAAGCTACGAAACATGTCCTGAGTCAATCCGGCGCCAGTGCCATCCTTGAACCAGGCGTTGATCGGCATCATGACCATCTTTCCCGTATCATTCGCGTAAGGGCGGTCCCAATCCTTGAAGATCAGCGGCGGCTTGCTCGTCACTTTGTGAGAGATTCCGTCAGGCCATGTCGCCACATATTCCGTCAGCGGCGGGCTGGTCAGCTGCGCCGAGCGCTCCTCGCATGCTCCTCTGCATGCCCCACTGCTGCGAGCCACCCCACGAGGTATAACGTTACAATTGTTACTAATCTCTTCTTCGGTTGATGCGTTCCCATATCTTGTAGGGACTCATCCCACAATGATAACGAACTGTTAACCAAAGATCGTGCAGGGTCACCGCCAGAGCACCGCGTTTCTCGAATCGCCGGGCGGAAGAACGCACCGCTGGCCCGAGACAATCCATTCGGCCTCGCTTCTTCAGCCGCTGACAGAAATCAAAGTCTTCAAAGACGGGCACGTCCTCGAATCCCCCCATTTCCGTGAAGTCGAGCGATCTTACCCACATTGACTGGTCACCAAAATAGAGACCGAACCAGCGCGACCGCAAACTAGCAAACACACAAGTCAGCATGAGAAATGGCGAAGCGGATCGGAAACGCCGTTTGAATCCCCCACCCACGACTGTGGGATTCTCCATCGCCCGCGCAATCGACCGAGAGGACAATGGATCCACCCACGTATCAGCATGGAGAAACCATAGCGCCTCGCCCTGCGCCGCCGTCGCCCCGAGGTTCAATTGATGGGCTCGTTGTCTTCGATCACTCACAATCACCCGTGCCCCCGCTTCACGCGCGAGCGCTTGCGTCCCATCGGTGCTCCCTGCATCCACGACCAGGATCTCGAGGAGTTCGCCCTGCTTCTGTAAAGATGCTAACGTTGAGGGCAAGTTTGCCTCTTCATTGAGCGTTGGAATGATGACAGAGATCACAGTTCCCCTAAGTCAATCTGATGGCACGCTCACCCTCTCGACGTCCTTCCGTGCGCCCTATCACAGCGGCATCCAAGTACCCCGCCTCTCGCAAAGCTGCGAGCAGGGCTTCGGTGCGATCCGGGGACACGGTTCCTAACAAACCTCCCGAAGTCTGCGGATCGAAGAGCAGCGGGTACACGGGATGCCCGATGAAAGCCTCAGGATTCTGGATCCCCTCAGACGCGGCGTGGTTGTTCGTGTGGATGGAGCTGAGAATGCCTCGCGCCGCCGTTTCTCTTGCCCCTGGCAATGTGGCCACCGCTTCCATATTCAACGTGATGGCCAACTCTGCAGGCGTCATCTCCAAAAGATGGCCTAACAATCCAAAGCCCGTCACATCCGTGCAGGCACTCGCATCGTTCGCTGCAAGAATCTCAGCGGCTTTGGCGTTGTCGACCAGCATGTGCTCCAGTGCGCGATCAATCCAGGCGCTCTTCGTCTGCAATCGCATCTCAGCGGCGAACAACGTTCCCGTTCCAATCGGTTTGGTGAGAATCAGATCTTCACCCGAGCGCATGTTCGTCTTGCGCAAGAGCTTCTCAGGTTTGGCAAATCCATTGCAAGTGATGCCCAAAGCTAAGTTTTCACCTTCAGCCGTGTGCCCACCTAACAAATAGGCGCCATGGCGCGAGAGCACCTCGATCACGCCAGAGAGCATCTGGAAAAGGTTCTCTTCCACCACCGCATCTTTCGCGAAGGGAATCTCTGCCAGGACCAACACCCCATGTGGCCGTGCTCCCATGGCAAAGAGATCGCTCAGCGAATGGATGGCCGTGATCTGACCAAACTGATAAGGATCTCTCACCAGGGCTGGCATGTAGTCCACCGTCTGCACCAATTGCTCACCGAGCGGCACCGAGAAGACGGCCGCGTCATCACTATCACTCAGTTGAGAAAGCGCCTCTGCGCCTCTGCCCGAGGTTTCTTGCCGAATTCTCTGCAAGGTTCGTCGAAGAATGCCGCTGCCGACCTTGGCCGCACAGCCCAAGCAACGCATCTCCGCCCGACGCTTGAGATCCGCCAGCGCATCATTCTCCCTCACGTTATCCCGAGGCACCACCACCGTCTCGCCCGCCGCTTCCATGTCAGGAAAGTCCTCAAACTTTCTCATGAACTTGCGATCAATCCAATCCTTAAGCTTCCACATCAAGGGCGACTCCCAGGCCAACCATCTCCGCGAGGCAACCGCTGAGGCTGTGGCCGTGCCGATCAGACTGAGGAATTCGCGTTGGGGTCGATAGGGCCGCAATTCCTCTCCACGCGCCGTCGCTCCCAAGTTATCGAAGAGAGGGGCTCCCTGGCGCACGGCAAATACGCCCGACTTCGGACGTGGGTGCGCCTTCATGGTCGCCACATCGCCCGCCGCAAAGACGTGAGGATGGGAGATCGACTGCAAGGTCTCCGACACCAACACAAATCCAGCATCATCCACTTTCAATCCCGCCTCTTTCGGCCATGTCGCTGGGCTCGCCTGCGTCACCCAGAAAGTCGCCCCAGAAGAAAGAACCTTTCCCGAAGCACAGACCACGGCGTTCTCTTCTACTTTCACCACGTCTTCATTCAAATGCACCTGGATCCCACGATCATCCAACAAGCGCTGAAAACGCGCGCGCACTTTGGGGTTGTGCGTGGTCAGAATTTCTCCTCCCCGATGCACCAAATGCACCAGCGGCTTCCGCCCCAATCGCTCATGCATGCCCAGTGCCAACTCCACACCGCCCGCACCGGCACCGACAATCACCAAGTCTTTCGGCGTCTGCCCATTCTCATGTGCCGCCACAATCGAAGCCCACCGTTCTAGCATTGCCGGCACCGGCTTCGAGGGCGTCGCCCATTGATCGGCCCCAGGGATCGTCGCCATGTTCGGCGTGCTCCCTATATTGATCGAAGCTGTATCGAATCGCAAA
>JBLHHN010000018.1:0-36233 GCA_047616785.1 Verrucomicrobiales bacterium | reverse complement strand
GCGTTCCTTCCCTAATGGCTTCTGCTAGGGTGTGTCCTTGGCTTTGTTGTTGTTGGATGTGACTAACGGCGCTGTAACGAATGAGTGCGCTCTGTTCCTGTGGTGTGATGTGGTTTTGGTCGGGCATGCGAGAGGTCTACTCCCACGGTCGCACTAGCAAAAGTATAATGTTATGTGGGGTGTTGGAAGGTTGGTTTGCGCTGCTTGTTAGTTTGGACTGAGGCAGCGGTAGTCTCCTAGGAGGCTTTTGCCTACGTGTGCGAGTTCACGTAGGATGTCATGGAGGGTGCTACCGGTTCGTTTGATGGCTTGCCAGAGTGCTCTGGGTGTTCCCACAAGTGGTAGGCGTTGTCCGAAGTAATCGGTGAGGCTTTGAAGTCGTGGGCCACGACTGAAGCGGTTCCAAGCTCTCTCGGGTGCCTGTTCCACTGAGGGCGTGGAGTCTTCGTTTTTTGCGTTTTTCTGGTCGAAATGGTCTTCGATTTCCGTGACCGAGACGGCCCAGTAAGGTAGCATGCCGTCAGGTAGAATGCTGATCGTCCTACCGGTGAACTTACACAGGAGCCTTTGAATGGTGACATTTGAATCGCCATTGGAGTTGGCGTAGCGCTGGTAGGTTCCATTCTTGTGCCAGCAAGGTCCAATCTCGTAATGGCCGAAGGGGCATTCGACTGGACTGGAAAATGCTTTGGCGAATCTGCATCGCCTTTTCCAAGCCAAAACGTGCCTGATGTCAGCCCTTGATCGTCGACCTCAACATTTTTCACCAGCGACCGATCGAACGACGTTTCATCTTCGCCGTGGGGTTAGATCCACGAATTTGGAGTGATTTTCGCATGGCCGTTCCTACGATCTAGGACGGCGAGGAACTCTAATGGATGGCGTTGGGCTCTAGCCCGCCTCCACGCCCTCATGCGAGGTGTGTCGCGTGAGGAAATGCTCGTAGCTATCGACCAGTGCTTTCCAACTGGCCTCAATGATATTCTCCGAAACACCCACGGTATCCCAACTGGTGTGACCATCGGAGGAAACGATGAGCACTCGGGTACGAGCTGCAGTGCCAGTGTGACTGTCAATGATGCGTACTTTGTAATCCTGAAGTTGTACGTTCTCAAGCTCAGGGTAGAAAGGCACCAACGCTTTGCGCAAGGCCTTGTCCAGAGCAGCCACAGGCCCGTTGCCCTCGGCTACTGTGTACTCACGCTGATCGCAGACGCGCAATTTCACCGTCGCTTCACACGTGTTGTAGAGATCTTTGCCGTGATTGCGGTAAGTGCTATGATATTCAAGCAACTCAAAGAAGGGGCGGTGATGATTCAGCACCTTGCGGATGAGTAGCTCGAAAGAAGCTTCGGCTGCCTCGAACTCATAACCTTCTTTTTCCAAGGCCTTCAAATGTTCGAGAATCTCCAATACTTCCGGTCCCCTCTTGTCTAACGGAATGCCTAATTCCTCGGCTTTCATCAAGATATTGCTGCGACCAGAGAGTTCTGAAATGAGAATGTGTTGCACATTGCCAACTTGCTCGGGCTCGATGTGCTCATAGGTCCGAGCTAACTTCTGAACCGCATTCACATGCATGCCGCCTTTGTGTGAGAAGCAGGTGTCCCCTACATAGGGAGCATGCGTGTTGTGTGCGCAGTTTGCCAGGTCATCGACGAAGTTGGAGAGCTGCTTCAGCTTCGTCAAATCAGAGACCACTGGGCGATCGAGCTTGAGCTGTAAGTTCGGAATCACCGTAGTGAGATTGCAATTCCCAGTGCGCTCGCCGTAGCCGTTGATCGTCCCTTGCACTTGCACACTCCCTGCGAGGATAGACGCTAGCGCATTCGCCACGCCGAGCCCGGCGTCATCGTGAGTGTGGATGCCGACGGGGATGGAGAGAGCGTTGATCACAGTTTTCGTGATGGCTTCCACTTCATGAGTCATGGTGCCACCGTTAGTGTCGCATAGGACGACGATCTCGGCGCCCCCTTCTTCTGCAGCTTTCAGAGTGGCCAGTGCGTGCTCGGGATCATCCTTGTATCCGTCGAAGAAATGCTCGGCGTCGTAGACCACTTCGCGGCCGTTCTCTTTCAGATGAGCCACGGTGTCTCGAATCATGGCGAGATTCTCCTCTGGCGTGGTGCACAGGACTTCCGTCACATGAAGTTTCCAACTCTTGCCGAAGATTGTGACCACGGGGGTGTTCGCCGCGATCAAGAGCTGGACTTGAGGATCTTCCTCCACAGCGAGGTTCGCCCGGCGGGTGCTCCCGAAAGCCGCGATCTTGGCGTGCTTCCAGGTTTCACGGCTCGCCATTTCGAAGAATTCCACGTCCTTTGGATTCGATCCTGGCCACCCGCCTTCAATGTAGTCGACGCCAAACTCGTCGAGCTTGTGGGCAATACGAATTTTGTCGAGTGAGCTGTAGGAAACCCCCTCGCCTTGCGTGCCATCACGCAAGGTCGTATCGTAGATCGAGACCCGTTTGGCTGTAGTCATTGGATGGCGAAAGTAAGACGCCCCCCTCTCCTTGCAAGATTTTTCCCGGGGCATCCATTCCCTGAAACGCTTGCATTTGGCTTCGGCAAGGTTACCGAACCGTCTACGTCATGGTCTCGATCACTGTCGAAAAGCTCAGCAAAGCGTTTGGAAAGACGCAAGCGTTAGACAGCGTCAGTCTCGAGATTGAGGCAGGGGAAATATTCTTTCTCCTCGGCCCTAGTGGATGTGGGAAGACGACTCTGATTCGAACATTGGCCGGCTTCTACAAACCCGATCACGGTCGTGTCCTGTTTGATCAGGTGGACATGACCAATGTGCCCCCACACAAGCGCAAGACGGCGATGATGTTCCAGAGCTATGCGCTGTGGCCTCATCTCAATGTGGCGAAGAATGTCGCCTTCGGCTTGGAGCAAATGAAGCTCTCTAAAGCCGAGATCGATGCGCGAGTGGAAGAGATGCTTGGAATCGTAAGGCTGGATGGTTTGGAAGAGCGATCGATCAATGCGCTGTCTGGCGGACAACAGCAACGCGTCGCTCTGGCTCGCGCCCTTGCCGTGCGTCCACAATGTCTCTTTCTTGATGAACCTCTCTCTAACCTCGATGCTCAGCTTCGCTTGGAGATGCGCGGACAGATTCACGATCTTTGTAAGGAGTATGGCCTGACCGCGGTCTATGTGACGCACGACCAGAAAGAAGCGCTATCCGTCGCTGATCGTTTGGCCATTCTTGAGGACGGTCGACTGGTTCAGGTGGGGACTCCCCGAGATGTCTATCGCGCACCGCGGACTTGTTCTGTGGCTCAGTTCATTGGGGAAACGAATTTCATTGGGGGCATGGTGAAGTCCACCCATGGCCGCATCGCGCAAGTTGATACGGACCTCGGTCATTTCGAAGGGGTGGTGGCAGATCCTAACTGGCTTCCACAGAAATCAGATCTGGTCGTCATCGCGATCCGTCCTGAATCGCTCACATTGGATAGTCTGCCGTGCGATGGCACCAACACGATTGATGGTCATATCAGTCAGAGCACGTATCTCGGAGAGATCGCTCAGTACGATTTGAAAGCAACTGATGGCTCATCGGTCCGAGTGTCTGAGTTGAACCCTAGCATCGTGCGAGAGAATAGCAAAGCCTGGCTGCACGCGCACGCCGAACGTGAGGATGTGATTGTCCTCCAAGCGTCACCAGGAATGGTCCAAACGCCGTGACTCGGTTCATTGTCATTCTTCTCTCGTTGGTCGCCGTGATCAGCGTGCCGTTTCTCCTTAAGCCGGAGTATGAACACGACCCGCGTCTCGCAGATTCACCGAGCCAGATCCTCAACATCATCACACCGCATAGCGAAAGCATTCGGCGTGAGTTCACCACCGTCTTCCGACGTCACATGCGAGAAACCGAGGGCCGGGAGGTCTTCATCGAGTGGCGCGTCCCTGGAGGGACTTCGGAGATCGAGAAGATTCTTGATACCGAGTTCACTTTCGCTTTCCAACATCATTGGAAGGATCAGTTAGGCGGTGATTGGACCCCAGAAGTCTCTGCCGCCTTCAACAATCGGAGGATGTCCCTTCCCGAGGACGCTCTCAATGACACGCCGAGCGAACAAGCGCGGCGAGCCTTTCTCGATTCGGAAGTCGGTGTTGGCGTCGATCTCTTCTTCGGTGGCGGAGCCTATCCATTTGTCACTAATTCCGCGAAAGGCTATCTCGTTGATGCCGGCTTGGCAGCCAAGCATCCTGATTGGTTCACGGAAGAGATCATTCCAAAGGAAGTAGGCGGCGAACCTTTCTATGACCCAAGCTATCGCTGGTTAGGCTGTTGCCTCTCTACTTTTGGTATTTGTGTGAATGATGACGTGCTGAAACGGTTAGGTGTGGATGCCGAGATGCCGAATTGGGATTTGTTAGCCGATCCGAGATTATTTAAAGAGGTGGCTCTCGCGGACCCGACCGTGAGCGGGACCGTGACCAAGGCATTTGAAATGATCTTACAACAGCAGATGCGCCGCGCAGTGGATACGGCGGAGGCCAGAGGACAAACTGAAGAAGAAGCGCTCGCTGAAGGATGGGCCGTGGGGCTCAGGCTCATCCAACGAATCGGTGCCAATGCGCGCTACTACGCGAATTTCTCTCCCAAGATTCCTGCGGATGTTGCCATCGGAAACGCCGCGGCGGGCATGTGCATTGACTACTATGGCAGGACCTACAATGAATTGCTCCGTGACGAGAAAGGAAATTCTCGTCTGCGGTTCGTCACGCCCCTTGGGGGTTCCTCTACGAGCGTCGATCCCATCGCGATGCTGCGAGGCGCGCCGAATTCTGAGCTGGCGTTCAAATTTCTCGAGTTCCTCTTTTCCCGCGAAGGCCAGAAACTTTGGGACTACCGCGCCGGGGCGGATGGGGGGCCTGTCAGACAAGCGTTGCGAAGGATGCCGGTGCGGAAGGATCTGTATCAGGAGCCTTTCCTAGCATATTTCGCAGATCCTGATGTCATGCCTTTTGAGAATGCGGATCTCTTCTACTATGAAGCCGCTTGGACGGCACGTGCTTTCGGAGCCATCCGCTTTATCATCAAGTCCATGTGCCTCGACCCCAACGAAGAGCTGCAAGCCGCTTGGGCCGCGCTCATTGAAAACGACTTTCCCTCCGAAGCTGTGGCGGTCTTCGAAAATGTCGAGCGTGTGAACTATGATAGGGCCTTAAATGAAATCGCGGACATCCTCAAACAGCCAAGCCGTCAGCAGAACCTCTACGGCCGCGATTTGAGCGAACATTTTCGCCACCAATACCGACGGGTGGTGAGTCTATCAAAGCCTTAAGAAAAGTGCCGCATCGGGAGTGACATTCTGGCAGGGGTGATGCTCTTACCTCCCGTCACCACAGGAGAGGCTTTTCATGAGCTGCGGATCGACGATCAGAAGACGATCCATTTCCATGCGCTCATCCCATTGCATGCGGATGAGATGGACCTGAAATTGGGCAAGGGTGCGGAGGCCTTGTTTGAGGGGTTTGAGAAACACGGCGTTTCAGAAATCCTCCATGCCACACGCCCTAGCATCATCTCAAAAAAAGAAAGGCCTCTTCGGTTTCTTGAAGAAAGGGTGAAGACCTATTTCACCGGCACGATCGACGCTTTGTCTTTCTTGGGGAAATCGTCAGGGATCGGGACAGTCACTTTTTCTCCTGCGGCGTACTGAAGGCTGCGAACGAGGATCGTGTGAAATCCGACGCAGCGGAGACCATCAAGTTCTTTCTGACCTTTCCAAAGATGGCCTAGCACCGTGGTCACGACGCGGCCCTCGCCATGTGGGATGACCCAGGTCATGGGCTCGTGTTTGCCTGAGCCGCCTTTGCCTGGATCGGCGTAGGCGCTGCTGAGAATGGTCATGTTCTTGGCTGGGCCACGCTGACCATGATAAAGTTCGTCAAAAGCATGCAACCACTCGGTTGGGAAGCCATTCATGATGGGGTGGTTCGGTTCACGGACGCGGACAACGAAGGGGTGCTTGCTGCCGTGGCCGGCGCCAATGCCTTCACCGCGAGGTTCACGGATGAGTTTGTCTTGGTCATCATAGTAGAGCCGATCTCCACCCATGGGATCTCGCCATAGGAGACCAGTGATCTGATTGAACTCTGGCCAGTTCGGAAAGGCGTTGTTCGCCGCATGCACATTGACCAAGCCACCTCCCTTTTCGAGAAATGCTAGGAGCCCATCGCTGATGGGCTTCGGCCATGGATCACCATAGTAATTGTTGAGGACGACATCATACTTAGAGAAATCGATCTTCCATTGGTCCCAATTCTCTTTCGTAGGGCTTGTCGTGACCGTGATCTCAAAGATCTTGGCAGCTTTCACTGCTTCGACCAATTGCGTCGTGGTTCGTTCCCAGTCGTGATTGTTCTGACCATCGATGAGGAGCACTTCGAGGCGTTTGGAAGCGACGTCATCTGCCGCGAGCAGAGTCAGTGGAACGAATGATAGGCTAAGAGCAAGGAATGAGGCGAAGCGTTTCATGATCTTGTTTTCTCGGTGAAGTGTTCGAAGAGCTGATTCAATCGCGCGGAATAGACATCGGGAGGACCATCGATCAGATTGTGCGGACGCTGAAACGTGGTGGCTCGCCGGTGCTCACGAGGGTTGTAGTCCCCTTTTCTGTAAGTTTCGAACTGGCGATCCAGATTGTCGATGGGAGTTTCCAAATCACCCGTAACGCTGAAGGCAGCCCAGCCATACGGACTCCCATCACCTTTGGACTTGAAGAAGACAGGTCGCCCAATCTTAGCCCCTTCTTCTCCCATGGCATCAAGTGTACTGTTAGGTAAGCCTATTTCGAAGGCTCCATCGATATTATGATTGGGTTGAACGGTGAATTCCCCTGTGAGTCCTGCTAGATCAGGCTTGCTCCCAAAGATGTCATAAATGCGGATGGTGCTTCCTTTCTGGAGGATTTGTGCTTCGAAGAGGGTAAATTCGATGCGCTTGAGTTCCGACTTTCCGCAATTTTTTTCGAGGCTGGAGAGGATAGGAAGGTTCTTCACGGACAAGCCGGGAACCCTGATCTTCCCTTTGAGTACCGGAAGATTGTCCATCGTCAATCCACCTTCAAGGGTGAACTCCCCATCCATGCGTCCTAGCAACCGGTTTCCCCAGGTCTTTTGATTGACCATGTTGTCGACCTTGAGGTTGGTGACCTCAATGGAGACGCTGATCGAAGGATCGGCACCGAAATGAATCTCGCCGGTGATGGCTGCGGTGCCACCTTCTTCAGTGACCAGTGTGGCTTGGTGAATGACGAGGGTGCCATCAGGCTTGAGCGTGAGATCGGCACCTTCGACCTCGAATTCCGGCCAGTAGAAGTAATTGATTATCCCTTTGTCGATATTCATCAAATACCCTAACTGAGTGCGATTCATGGTCACATGCATGCCCTCGATCCGATGCACTTGATCTGGATTGGCCCCGAAGTTTGCATTGAGATGGCGGAAACTCACTCTTTCAGCATTGTAAGTGTCTGGCACTCCGCTAAAGCCTAGCCCTGCCGCAAGAATCTTAACGGTATCCTCAACGATCTGACGTGCGGGTGTGGCATCATGCGCTGTCTTGGCGGGCACGGGTCGCAGCTGAAGTTCCGCTCTGTCTGCGATCAGGTGTGATATCGTCCAGTCCTCGGAAACGAGCGAACTCGTCTTCAGGTGGGCTTCAAGATTGGTCAAATCAAAGGCTGCCAAGGGAGAGTTCTCCGGCCCCACCGCCCTGAACTTACGATTCTTCATAGCCAGGCGCGAGATAGTGAAGGTGTCCTCGAACTCGCCTTGAATACCGAAGGTCTCACTGACAGAGGCGCTCATTTCCTTGCGGAATGTCTCTCCTTTGTAGGACATGTAGGAGAAGAGATAACTTCCGAGTACGAATGCTGCGATAGGGAGAATGACTACAAGGAAGGCTCCCAACGCGATGAGGCGACGTTTGCGTTTGTCCCTGATCGGCTGGTTCGAACGACGCCGACGTTTCTTCTTCGATTTGAGTCCTTGGTCTGCGGTGGACGAACGGACCTTACGCAGGTGATCGACCATCTCCTGGTAATTGTAATGGTCGCGGCTTTCGGATGAGGCGTCTTCGTCAGCGGCTGGACGCGATGATGGATCGGATTCTCGGGCGCCACTTGGGGCCCGGCGTCGTCTGGAAGGTGGCATGAGAGTGAGGTGCGTGTGTGAGGAAATGTTATTTGCTCTGGTAGAGCAAGCCCGTAGATACCGCTACACCATCACCCGCAAACTACGGTGAGGCAAAGCCGAACTCAGGATCGGCAGGTGGACTGAGAGAGCGATTGTTCACCCGTGCGCCGTTGGCGTCGATCACTTTGACCGAGACAAAGATCACAATGGCTCGGCTTCGAGTACGGTCGATGTTGCTGCGGAAAAGGCGTCCGATGACGGGAAGGTCACCTATGATGGGTACTTTGTCAGAGACCGTGTCTCGGCGATCATCGGTCAAGCCACCGATCACCAAAGTCGAGCCATCGTAGACAGTCGCGTCGACGGCTTCACGAATGGTGCTGAAGACAGGCTGAAGAATCTGATTGTCGGTGACCAAGATGTTGGTGGGATTTCCCAGCAAATCGGTGCCAGCGGCGGTGATTGGCGAACCGTAATTCACAAAGCCTTGAAACTCGACGAACTCAGGAGCCAGCGTCATATCGACCATCTTACCGTCAGCGCTGATCACCGGCTCCACTTCCAGACTGAATCCTAACTGACGCATTTGGAAAGTCGTAGGGTGCGCGGGTGTCACGGGAAACACGCCGCCGCCTGCGAGCGTGTTCACTTCTTGAGGAAGCTCAGGTGGGTCGAACTCGACAGGATAAATGAACTCAATGCCAGACTCAATCCGGGCGCGATGGCCTGGCTTCACCGTGACGAATGGAGCGGTCACGACATCCGTGGCCTTGTGCTGGTTGACTCCGCGCAGCACCGCTTGGAATTGTGGGTCCGTCATTTGACCAGAGACTGAAAAGAGGCCTGATGAGAGATTCGTGGAGAGAGCGGTTTCGCGATCGATCCCAATCACGCGGTCCAATCCATCGGCTGGAAGTGCACTTGGACCGCTGCGCAATCCGTCTGTGACGCGTTGACCGCCAAAGACTTGGCCGGTCTCCGGGTCTGTGAAGGCAAAGTCGGATGCAGGAGAGCCGAAGCCAGCTTGGGCATTCGTGCCCTCTACGGGCGGGACTAAGTTTCCACCCCCAGCGAGCACTTCATTTCCTGACTGCACTCGGAAATCACCAAGCAACCAGTCAAAGCCGATCTCCTCAAGATTCTCCTGACGGATATCGATGATAGTCACTTTGACGACCACTTGCTTTGGAGCTTCATCGGCGCTGCTCAAGACGAGGCTGTCGATCAAGTCGAGATTCGATTGCGTGTTCCTCACCAGCAATTTGTTAGATTGTGGCAGATACTGAGCGCTCGCGCCTTCCGGAAAGCTAACACCATTCTGCACCAGAAAGTCCTGCTCCGAGAGCACACTCACACGGCCTCCACCACCGCCGAAAGGATCGTCTTCACCGCCGCCGCCTCCGTCTGTGGCACCGCCTGAGAAGAAGTCGGGTCTCACCGAGAATGGGCGAGAGATCATAGAGTTATCCGCATCCTCAGCGGGCACGATTTGGACGGCATACTGATCGATGCGGAACTTGGCACCCACGAACTCAGTCACGTACTGGACCAGCACAAGAAGCGGAACCGACTTCAGGTTCATGGTGATCGGCCGGGTCTGGTCGATGCTCGTGGATTGGGATAGGACGAAATTGATGCCCTCCCCAGTTGGATCGTTCTCGCGGCTGATCTGTTCAAGGTAGCGAACGGCCGTTTCAATCGTCATGCCATTGAGATTAATCTCAGGGATCGTGATCGACGTCATGCGTCGTGCGATGCTCTCCGATTGTGGAGTGTCCGCCATGGAGCCAAGATCGGGTGTGTTTTTAGGGCGCATTGACGTTTTGGAAGCGTCAGGATTGTTGTATACCCACTTTGCATCCAAATCTTGGAGCAATTCAGCACGAGTCTTGTCGTAGGAGGCATCGCGATAGGAACGCGATATTTGAGCCGCTTTGACCAAGCCATCTCTGGCAGCTGAGTTGTACTCGTCGATGTTGATGACTTCCGAAAACATGTTCGTCGCTTCATCAAACTCTCCCATTTCCAGCAACGTGTTTGCCTGTCCGAGAAGTTTGGTCACTTCACTGACCTTCGCCTGGTGCCGAGGAGTGGCTGCAGGATTGATCCACTCCGGATCATCCAGGCGTGTCATCATGGCTTTGGCTCCTGCGTGATCCGTCACCCGGCCCTCTTCTAGGACCTCTTCAATAATCATCCGCGCCTCTTTCTGGCGATTCTTGCTGACCAGTTCCTCAGCGAAGCTCACGGTAGCATCGGCGTAGCGCTGATTCGCGGTATCGCGGAACGCATTGCCAGCATCGCCTTTGGGCAATTTTTCAAAAGCCTCGCGATAATTGGTGAAAGCACGGGCCAAATCCCCGGCCTCAGCATACTGATCGCCTTCCGTGAGGTAGTGATTCACCTGCAGAAGCGACATTTGACCCGCATCAACCTCACCAGCCACTGCATCCTCGAAATTCTGCGCGTGTGCCAGTGATGGCGTTAAAAACATAGCCAGCCCTAGAGCCGCGCTTCCTCCGAGGAAGCGGCGGGTCGCGGAGGGAAGCCTACTAAGGCGGGAAACAGACATCATACGGGTGTCAGTCATGCCAGAATACCATCAATTGTAACGTCGAAAATGCAAAAAATGTTGCCAGTGCGAGCCTGCCACACAGGATCGTGACCCTCTTTCGTCCTTTAGGCCAATTTCCGAAATTTACTCTCTACCAGTTGGCCGACCATGGCTTCGATCATTGGATGGCCGAGTTTGGCAAACACCTCCGCCGTGAAGCCATAGGTGATAAGCTGTTTCGCGGTCTCCGTCGGGATTCCGCGGGCATTGAAGTAGAAAACTTCTTCATCGGTGATGGGGCCGCTGGTGGAGCCATGGCTGCATTTCACCTGATCGGCGTTGATCTCGAGCCCAGGCATGGCATTCGATTCCGCATCATCGCTGAGCAGGAGATTGCGGCAGGTCTGGTAGGAATCGGTGTAATGGGCTCCCTTGTCGACCTTGATCAGCCCAGCAAAGACAGAGCGTGAATGGTCATAGAGCGCATTCTTGTATAGCAGATCGCTCGTTGTGTGGGCTGCTCCGTGATGTTGCAAGGTGCGCTGGTCGACCTCTTGATGATCGGAAGGCACCGAGATGGAAAGCATGTCGCTGTTCGATCCCTTGCCGGAGAGATGGCTCACGCTTTCGGTGCGAGACCAGGCGCTGCCCAGCTGAACCTGCAGACTTTTCACATCCGAGTCGGCGCTTGCTAGGGTTGATGAAATGTGAATGTTAGAAGAGGTGCCGCTCAGATTTTGGCATGCAACATAGCGAATCTTACTTCCACGACCAGCCACCAGATCGACCACCCCACAGGAAAAGCCCGCTTCATTTTCCGAAGCGCTTTGATAGTAATCCACCACCGTGACTTTGGCACCCTCGCCAGTCACGATCAGGGTGTGCGGAAAGATACTGGCATTGGCACCTGTGGCCCAATGATAGACCTCGAAAGGCAATTCGATCTCCATGCCAGCGGGCACATAGATGAACAGGCCACTCTTGGTCCGGCTCTTATGCAAGAGCGCGAATTTCTCTGACCCAAGTGTTGCTTCTTGTGTCATGAAATACTCTTGCAAGAGCTGCGCATGCTTTTCCGCAGCTTCGGAAATGGGCGCACAGATCAGTCCTTCGATATCGGGACGTTTGTCGTGAACGAGGGCTTCGTTGACAAAGACCATCTTCCCTGAGGCGTCCTCCAATTCGTTCGAACGTTGGACCAACCCTTTGGCTGTGGCGTCATCTGCCGGTGCGGCTGCTATAAAGGTAGGCAAGTTTGCCAATTGCTTGAGATTGGCAAAGCGCCAAGGCTCATTCGTGCGCACAGGCATCGGCGCTTTCTGCGCAGCGTCCCAAGCGGAACGTTGCGATTCCTGATACCAATCAGGCAATCCGGAGGCATCCCACGAAGGTGCCAGTTCAATAACCGAAGAAGACATGCTTTCTGTTTCGAGAATCACAGGGATCAAATAATAAAATAATCGCTTCCAGGGTGGACTAGCCCACTGAACCTTCCATTTCCAGATCGATCAAGCGCTTCAATTCGACGCTGTATTCCATGGGGAATTCTCGAACTAAGTCATTGACGAAACCATTCACACTCAAGCTCATCGCTTCACCTTCGGAGAGGCCGCGCTGCTTCATGTAGAAGATCTGATCTTCACTCACCTGGCTCACACTCGCCTCATGTTGCGTGGCGTGTTGATTGCCGCGAACCGTGATCGCTGGATAGGTATCCGTTTGACTGCTAGAGTTGATGAGGAGGGCGTCACATTCCGTATTGTTCTTACATCCTTTGAGATGCTTGGGAATATGCACTTGGCCGCGGTAAGTGGATCGGCCTTTGCCGACACTGATACTCTTAGAAACAACGTTACTCGTCGTCTCGTCAGCGGCATGAATCATCTTCGCGCCGGTATCTTGGTGCTGGCCATCGTTTGCTAGAGCGATGCTAATCACTTCACCGCGTGCTTTGCGTCCTTTCATGACCACACCAGGATATTTCATGGTGAGACGGGAACCGATATTACAATCAATCCAACGGACCTCAGCATTCTCATGCGCCAAGCCGCGTTTCGTGACGAGGTTGAACACATTAGCACTCCAGTTCTGCACCGTGATGTATTGAATCTTGGCGTCCTTCATTGCGACCAATTCCACCACGGCACTATGCAGGGTAGCCGTTTCGAATTTCGGAGCGGTGCACCCTTCCATGTAAGTGAGCTCGGCACCTTCGTCTGCGATGATGAGGGTGCGTTCGAATTGTCCGAAGTTCTCGGCGTTGATGCGGAAATACGCTTGCAAGGGATGCGAGACTTTCACGCCAGGTGGCACATAAATGAAACTTCCGCCGCTAAAGACCGCGCTATTCAATGCGGAGAATTTATTATCAGCGGTCGGGATGACTTTGCCGAACCACTTCCGAAAGATCTCGGGATGTTCGCGTAAACCTTCCGTGCTATTGACAAAGATGACACCTTCTTTCTCCAGTGATTCTTTCACATTGGAATAAGCCGCCTCGCTATCGAACTGAGCTTCCACCCCTGCGAGAAATTTACGCTCTTGCTCAGGGATGCCTAAGCGTTCGAACGTTTTTTTCATGTCATCAGGCACATCATCCCAACTCCGTGTGGGTGTCTGGCCGTGAGCGAGATAATAGCGGATTTTATCGAAATCGATCGCGTTGAGATCATCAGTCGCCCAATGCGTTGGCATGGGCTTATCACGAAATATTTTCAAGGCGCGATGCCTAAATTCACGGATCCACTCAGCCTCCTTCTTCACCTTCGAGATGTAGTCGATGGTGTCTTCAGTGAGGCCGACTCCGGCGTCGAAAGCGTGTACTTCTGGATAACTGAAATCGCCGGCACTCCGGTCAATATCAATGGCGTTGGCGGTGGTGGTGGCTTCTGCATTCATGATCGTATGTGGTTAAGCTGCGGTATCTTTGGTCAGCCAATCATAGCCGCGTTCTTCCAATTCAAGCGCGAGGTCTTTACTTCCAGACTTGATAATCTTTCCGTCATTCATCACATGGACATGATCGGGAACAATATAATCCAACAGGCGCTGGTAGTGGGTGATGACGAGGAACCCACGCTCCGGGGAGCGCATCGCATTCACACCTTTGGCCACGACTTTCAAGGCATCAATGTCTAAGCCACTGTCCGTCTCATCAAGCACGGCGTAGGTGGGTTTCAACATGGCCATTTGCAGAATCTCATTCCGCTTCTTCTCTCCACCCGAGAAGCCTTCGTTCACGGAACGGCCCGTGAACTTGCGATCCATTTCTAGGGCGTCCATCTCTGCATACATTTGCTTATAGAATGCCACGGCATCAAGTTCTTCACCTTTCGGCAAACGCGCTTGCAGGGCCGCTCGGATGAAATTGGCATTGCTCACACCTGGTATTTCATGTGGGTATTGGAATGCTAGGAAAAGCCCAGCACGTGACCGTACATCTGCTTCCATCTCAAACAACTCCTCCCCATCCATGAGGACACTGCCACTCGTGACGGTGTAATCTTCGTGTCCGGCTAATACCTTCGCTAAGGTGCTCTTGCCCGACCCGTTGGGGCCCATGATGGCATGCACTTCGCCTTTGGGGATAGTGAGGTTGAGGCCTTTGAGGATCTCTTGATCGCCAATGGTTGCGTGCAGGTCTCGGATGTCGATGCTCATGCTTGGTGGTTGAGGTGTTTGTCGTTCTAAAAAGGTGTTAGGAAAGGGGCGTCGCGGCGGGGACACAAGCGGCGCAAGTGCCACGCACATTGATTTCTAGCCGAGTCACATCGGTGCCAGTCGGTAAGTCCAAAGCGTTGGAAAGGTGTTCTGTCTCATTCAGCCCGACGTCTGAGACTTGGCCGCAGGATTGGCAGTAGAAATGAGCGTGATCGGTCTGATTGGCGCAGTAACGGGAAGGCTCGCGATCAAGATTCACCTGCTTCACGGCGCCGCTTCGGGTCATCGCTTCCAGGCAATTGTAGACCGTGGCCAATGAAATGGTTGGCATCACATCCTTCACTTGATGATAGACGTCGCTGGCACTCGGATGATCCCGGCGTGACTGGAGGACTTCGTAGACTTGGCGCCGCTGAGGCGTCATCCGGAAATCAGCAAGTCCCGGCACAGAGCCTATATCGGAAATTTTCAGAACATCTGGTTTCTCTTTGGCCACGTTATTGAGACTTAGAACCGTTCTAAGTTGAGATCAAGAATTATTCTAATCAGGAGACCCTTCTTAGGACTGATAATATTCGTCGGGTTGCATCTAGAATTATTGAAAACCATGTGATTTGGCAATTGTGTCTGGGGATTATGATAAAATGGATGGGCTACATTCTTGCTGTGGTGACTCTGCTCGATGGATCTGTCTTCGGCGCCGTGAGGGTCAACGAGTTCTCTGCTGCCACGTCGACCAGGCTCCTGTCGATTGCGGATGATAGAGTGGCTTCATTGGGAGCGACGATTCCATGGCCCACGCCCGATTTCGACGCGTCGGCCTGGGCAACTACGGCGGGCCTACGGAGACCATGGCGCTGGCGGATAGCAGCCCAGCTCGAGACGGTGGCATTGCCACAGGCCTCACCCCGGCGGTGGATCAGCGAGGATCTACTCGTGTGTTAGGTTCTGCACTTGATCTAGGGTCTTACGAGTCCGGTGAGCTGGCCGCGGGCTACAACGCATGGATCGCGGAACAGCTGCCCGCCGATAGCAATCTATCGGTGACTGCGGACGACGATGGTGACGGCATCTTGAACCTTGGCGAGTATGGATTCCTTGGAGATCCGAAAGTGACGACTTCTGATCCGTCGTTTGGTGAGATCGTCACCGTCGCTGTTACAAGTGAAGACCATCTCTTGCTAAGGTTCCCTCACCGATTAGATGCGGCAGATGCTATCTTTGAAGTGCGGGCAGCTAGTGACATCGTCCAGCTTGATGACGGAGGGAACTTCATCCTAGTCTACCGCCATGAGAACGGCACCATGACAGAGGGTTCTGGGTTTGTCAGTATCAACAATGGGGTGAGCCCACCTGTCGTCGAGGTGATGGACACACAGTCGACCAATCTAAACGAGCGCCGATTTATTTAACTCAGAACGATCATGAGGTAAGCCTACTGTTTGGCCAGTCGCTGATAGTCATTCCAACGAGCTTGCCATTCATTTTCTAACTCTATGACTTTCTCCGGATGTTCGTCTGCCAGATCATGGGTTTCTGGCCGGTCCTTCGCCAGATCATAAAGTTCCCAAGGCTCGTCTTTCGCAGCCACGAGTTTCCAGTCTCCTTGACGAAACGCACGATTCCCTTCGTGCAACCACCACAGCTCCCTGTTTTTAGAAGATTCTTCTAACAGGCTTCTGCCTGGTGGCTGTGGAGTATTCTGATTTCGCTCAATCGAAGCCAAATCTAGAATGGTCGGCACCAGATCAATCACGTGCCCTGGGGCATTGGATTCCTGATGCTCCACACCTACGGGCCAATGCACAATGAGAGGCGTGGCGATCCCTCCCTCATGGACCCACGTCTTGTGGCGACGGAACGGCGTGTTGCAGGTGGTAGACCAACCAGGACCAAGGCAGAGGTAGGTCGCCGCCGAGCCCGGCGCAGCCTTAGGATCATGGCCGTCATCGCGCACCATGATCTCAGCACTCGCACCATTGTCAGAGAGAAACACGATGAAAGTGTTTTCAAACGCCTTCATAGACTCCAATTGATCGAAAACGCGTCCGATCTCTTGATCCATGCGATCCACCATTGCGGCGTGAACAGCCATCTTAGCCACTTGAAAACGCTGCTGTGAATCTGAGAGTCCGTCCCAAGGCAACGGACGATTCACCTCGCCATCTCCAAGAATCTTCAGAGCGTCTGGAAAGTGATAGGGAGGGCCGAGTTCGTGTTCCACCGGGGACAATTTGGTGATGCCTAACAAGCCATCTTCGGTCAAACGTCGCCAACGCTGATCTCGAACCGCCTCCCAACCGTCCGTATAGCGTTTGGTGTATTTCTCAATGTCTTCTGGTAAAGCGTGGAGAGGAAAGTGAGGTGCGGTGAATGCGAGATAGTGGAAGAAAGGTCGATCCGGGAAATGATCCGCATGGTCTCGCAAGCACTTCACGGCGTGATCGGCGATCGCGGTCGTTCCATAAAAGTCCGTGCCAGGATCAACGGCTGGAAGCTTCTTATCATCCTCATGATGCACCTTCGGATTGAAGAAACGTCCCTGGTCTTTCAAGTAGTAGGAACGATCGAATCCTTCCGTGAGCGGCATCCCATCGAGATGCCATTTGCCAGAATGATAGGAACGGTAGCCTTGAGACTTGAGTCGCTTGGGAAGAAGAGGGGCCCAGTCCGGGCGCTTCCCGCCATTGCCGCTTTTCACGCCAGGGACTTTGTCGCGCCGGATCTGCTGGGGATAGTAGCCTGTGAGAATCGCAGCGCGCGAGGGCCAGCATCTAGCGGTGTTGTAAAACTGTGAGAATCGGACACCATTCTTAGCCAAACGATCAAGGTTGGGCGTGGCGATCTCACCGCCATAACACCCGATGTCAGAGAATCCCAGGTCATCGGCCAGAATGATCATCACATTCGGATGAGCGGCTGATGCGGAAACCGTCAGATAAACAGAAAGAAGGAAAACTGGGAGAACCTGCATGCTGCCATATATCATGCCGGTCGAGAGAAGGTCGATCCAAATGAAAACGCTCCACCCGTTGCCAGGTGGAGCGATTTCTAAACCTGTTAGTCGCCGGGCCTACTTCTCTGCGAACTGCGCATCGAATACGAGATCCGAAGGAGGGAAATCGAGGCTCTTCACATAGGCACATGATTCGGCGGCGCCGTGCTCGCGATCCATGCCGCCGTCTTCCCACTCGACGGACAGTGGTCCCATGTACTTGATGTCATTCAGCGCGCGAATGATCTTTTCGAAATCAATGTCACCACGACCAACGGACTTGAAGTCCCAGAAACGGCGGCGGTCGTGGAACTCAACGTGACCGCCAAAGACTCCCGCTTCGGTGGGTTTGTCAGACCAGGCGACGTCTTTCATGTGCACATGATTGATGCGATCGGCGAACCTGTAGATGAACTCGACATAGTCGACACCCTGATAACCGAAGTGGCTCGGGTCATAGTTGAATCCAAAAGCGGGATGGCCATCCACTGCTTCGATAGCTCTCTCCGCCGAAGCAATGTCAAAGGCGATTTCGGTCGGGTGCACTTCGAGTCCGAACTTGATGTCATTCTCTTGGAACGCATCAAGAATAGGCTTCCAGCGATCTGCGAAGTCCTTGAAACCCGCTTCGATCTGGCCAGGGACGACCGGAGGAAACGAATAGATCAGGTGCCAGATGGAACTGCCGGTGAATCCGTTGATGACCTTGACTCCAAATTCTTTAGCAGCCTTGGCCGTCTTGATCAGTTCTCCGGCTGCGCGTTGACGCACGCCTTCAGGTTCACCGTCGCCATAAATGTAGTCTGGCAAGATCGCCTTGTGACGTTCATCGATCCGGTCGCAAACGGCTTGTCCCACGAGATGCGTTGAAATGGCAGCACAGGTGAGGCCATATTTCTTGAGCAATTCACGCTTGGCTTCGCAGTAGGCGGCGTCGGCTTTGTCGACTTCGAAATGATCACCCCAGCAGGCGAGCTCCACGCCGTCGTAGCCAAACTCGCTGGCTTTCTTAAGCAAGGTTTCAAGTGGGAGATCGGCCCATTGGCCGGTGAATAGAGTAACGGTGCGTGCCATGTTAGAGAATTCTGGTGGTTTCGTTGTTTGTAAAAAGAGTGGATGAATCCGTTAGACTCCGAGCGGTGTCCAGACGGCGCCTTTGGAGGAGGAGTCGACCACGGCATTGATGAAGGCCATGCCGCGGATGCCGTCATCGATCTTAGGATAGTCGGTAACCTTAGCGTCTGGAGTTTCGCCAGCTTCCACCGCGAGGATGTGGTCGGCGAAGTTCTTATAAATGTTAGCGAAGGCTTCGAGATAGCCTTCTGGATGGCCTGCAGGCGTGCGTGCGGCGTAAGTCGCATTCTCGCCGAGGTAACCGCTTCCGGTGCGCCAGATCTCGGTGGGCTTGTCCATCTTGTTCACAAGAAGGGTGTTAGGCTCCACTTGATGCCATTCAAGCCCGCCCTTTTCGCCATAGAGACGGATGCTAAGATTGTTCTCCACGCCGACAGAGATCTGAGAAGCATGCAGCACGCCTTTGGCGCCATTCTCAAAGCGAAGCAAGACGTTGCCGTCATCATCGAGTGCGCGTCCTTCCACAAACGCCGTCAAATCCGCGAGCAGTTCCTTGATCTTCAGTCCCGAAATGTACTCTGCTAGATTCTCTGCATGTGTGCCGATGTCACCCATGCAACCAGCCGCGCCCGAGCGCTTGGGATCGGTGCGCCATTCCGCTTGCTTCGCCCCTTCCGTTTCGATGCGAGTCGCGAGCCACCCTTGCGGATACTCCACGACGATCTTGCGAATCTCGCCAAGGTCGCCAGCATGGACCATGTCGCGTGCTTGTTTGACCATGGGATAGCCCGTGTAGTTGTGGGTCAGGCCGTAGAGTTTTCCGCTAGTGTCGATGATCTCTTTAAGATCCTTGGACTGTTGCAGATCAAACGTAGCAGGCTTGTCAGACAACACGTGGAACCCGCTTTCCAACGCCAGCTTTGCCGGCGGGAAATGCATGTGATTTGGCGTGACGATGGAAATGAAATCCATCCGCTGGTCGGTCGGCAAGGAAGCCTCCGTTTCCATCATCTCCTGATACGTGCCGTAACAGCGATCGTCCGCGACGAGCAGATCCTTTCCTGACGCCTTGGACTTTTCTGGTGTTGAGCTGAATGCGCCACAAACGAGATCAATCTTCTGATCGATAGCCGCTGCGATGCGATGCACCCCACCGATAAAGGCGCCTTGCCCGCCGCCGACCATTCCCATTCTGACTTTTCTACTCATAGGCGGCGAGAATCCATCGATCACCCCTAGAACGCAAGGCTTTTCTTGGGGTAGAATCCGCTGAATCTACAGGTGTCGTGTTAGATTAAAAACTTTCTGATTCGTTGATTTTTAAGGATTTGCGAACGAGTGTTTCTGAGGATTGCCACAAGCCTCGGAATCCGCTGAACTGAGCGGATGAAGCACCGATTCCTCCTATTCCTTGCCCTCTCGTTCCCACTCCAGGCTTTCGGGCAAGCGGCCGACGGGTTCGAGCCCCTTTTCAATGGCAAGGATTTCTCGGGATGGGTCGTGGTGAATACCGCGCCTTCAACTTGGCGCTTCGATGACGCCGGTCTCCTCATCTGCACCGGCAAGCCTATTGGCGAGATCCGGACGGAACGCATGTATCAGAATTTCATCATGGAACTTGAGTGGCGACACATGGTGCCGCGCGGGAATGCTGGTGTCTTTGTCTGGGCCGATGACATCACGGCCAAGGGCCAACCCTTTCATCGCGGCATCGAGGTGCAGGTGTTAGAGGATGCCTATGGGAATACAAAGGGCTACACGACCCATGGTGATATCTTTCCCATTCATGGGGCGACCATGACGCCGATCAATGGCCGTGGCGGCAGTCGTGCGTTTCCGACAGAGAACCGTTCCAAACCGAGCCCTGAGTGGAATCAATATCGCATCGAATGCCGAGACGGTGACATTTCACTAGCGGTGAATGGAAAGGTCGTGACGCAGGGCAAAGACTGCTCTCCCCGCAAAGGCTACATTTGCTTGGAATCCGAAGGCGGGGTCGTCCACTACCGCAATGCGAGGATTAAGGTGCTCCCTGACACTTCCATCAAGCCGGAGCAAGTGGCCATCGCCAATCGCGGGTATCGCTCGATCTACACAGGCGTTGATTTGTCAGGATGGAAAGCCAATGGCGGATGGAAACCCAGCGATTGGGTTCTGAATAACAAGCCAGATGCCAAAGCGCTCGTCACGGTGGATTCGATCAATGATATGAAAGGCCTGATCATCGATCTCCGTCTGTCTGAGCAGACGGGAAATCCCAAAGTCTGGCTGGGCGAAACGGCGATCCTTTCGATCGATGCCACGGCGTTGGAGAAGCCTGGGAAATGGAATCGCTTCGAAGGCACGCGTGAGAATGGCAAGATGCATTGGACCATCAACGGCAAGCCAGGACCCAAAGTCGACCTGAGTGATAGTGCCGCAGGACCTCTGAAGATCGTGCCTGATGGCCCTGCAGATTGGGCGAATCTGTATGTCCGATAGCGGCTACCGCATCAAACAAATCACTTGCGATCGGCCTAACGCTTCTTAGTTTTCCTGGTGATGACAAAGATGCTGCAGCTGATCCTGGCCATGATGATGGCCACGTCCGGCTGTTTGTGTTCTGCCATCTGTGGCGTTTCTCTTTGTGAGCATGATCATCATGCTGGCGAGTCCACGTGCGCGGATCACGAACATCAGCATCAAGAGCCTGAGGACTGCGATCATCCTGAGCCTGCAGACCGCTCGCTTCCAGATCCGCCGACGTTGTTGGCCTCTTTCGTGCCCGTTATGGACGTGTTCGTTCAGGACTGGCCTCGGGAAATCACGGCTTCTCAGCGGATCAAGCCGCCTTCACCCGAGGCGCAAGTCATTCGTAGGCGAGAGTTCCGGGCGATTCTCTGTCGTTTCCTTCTTTGAAGGCATGCTAGCCTCTAGTGCCGTTCTTCAGAACGCAATTCGAGGTATTGTTAGTTGAGGTGCAGCGTATTGCTGTGTCCAAGTTTCTAACATTTCTAGCCATGAACCATGCCTTTTATTCTACCCTATCTGCGTCCTGCTCTGGCAGTGGCGATCCTGTCTTTATCCAGCCTACTAGCTGAACCACCGCGTCCGAGTGTCTCTCTGACTCTGGTGAATGCGTCCACGTTAGTGCGTGCGCAGAATCCTGCCCTGGCGGTGGCACGCTACCGTGTGGCCGAAGCACGGGGACGCCTGCGTCAAGCGGGTCGACTCTCGAATCCTGAAGTGGAATCCAGTTTCCAGCACGACCCGGAATGGCGGGAGATTGGCGCAGAAGTGGCGCTCACCCAGGCCTTCCCGGTCACGGCGCGCTTGCAGCATGAGAAAGAAATCTCATTTGCCGAACTCCAGGCGGCTGAAGATGAAGTGAACGATTTCGAACGCCTTCTCATTGGGCAAGTCCGTGAGAACATGGTGGAGGTGATCGCATTGAGGGCTCAGCAAGCCAATCACGCGCAGCAGGTCCAGGGCGTGATCGATCTCCTGACATACATCGAAGAGCAGGTGGCGAAGGGCGAAGGTTCCGTGCTCGATGCCAATCAGGTCAAGGTGGAGCGTAAGCAGTTAGGCTTGGCCATGAAGCGGCTGGAAATTGAGCGATTGCAGACGTTGGCCAAACTCAAGCCGCTGCTCGGGCTCTCGCCAGAGACCATGGTGACGATCACGGATCCGTTACCATCACTCGAAACCATTTCTGAATCGCATTCCAATCTCGAAGCACGGCCTGACTATCGAGCGGCCTCTCACCTCACGGAAGCCGCTGAACGTGAGATCGCCCTTGAGCGTGCCAAACGCTATGATGATCTCTCCGTTGGTTTCTTCATTGAGCGTGCTCGCCAAGAGGATGCGCCCAATGGATTGGAACGCGAAACCGCCGTCGGCGTGCGCGTGTCGTTTCCGCTTCCGTTCTGGAATAAGAATGAAGGGGCCATCGATGAAAAGATGGCCAAGCACGCGCGTCTATCTAAGGAGCGGGATGCGCTCGCGCAACAAGTCCGCCATGAGACCGCGAATGCGCAACAAACCATGCTCGCTCAGCAACAACTACTAGCAGAAATTGATACCAGCCTCGGGCTAGAAATGAAGCAGCAAGTCGAGGCGCTCGAACAAGCTTATCAGCAAGGTCTCACAGATCTCCAATCCGTTCTCCGGGCACGCCGTCAAGTCGTCGAACTGAGCGCGGCGCGTATTGACGCGTTGCGTGGCTATCATCGCGCCCGTGTCCAACTCGAAACCGCTCTCGCACTCCCATGAACAAGTTCCGTCAACTGGCCCTCGCCTGGCTTATCCTCCTTTTCCATGCCCACGGTGCTGAAGATCGCGCCGCGAACACCGTCGTTCTCGATGCCGTGTCCGTGAAGAATCTCGGCATCAAAACCGTGGAAGTTTCGCCCACCACCTTTGAAGACACGCTCTTTGCGCTGGGTCGCATTGAGGTCATTCCTTCGAAACGTGGTGTCGTGAGTAGCCGGATCCCTGGCAGAATCTCAGAGCTTCTGGTTCATGAAGGGGATCATGTGACTCAAGGCCAGCATGTCGCTCGTTTGGAAAGCAGGCAGCCTGGCAGTCCGCCCCCTAGCATAGATCTGATCGCTCCCATGGAAGGGCTGGTCATGCAGAGTCATGTCAGTCTCGGCGAACCGGTCGAGCCGGACACCGACATTCTTGAGATCATCGATCTACGGTCGGTCTATGCGGTCGCTCGTGTGCCGGAAGATCACGCGGGACAACTCACGCCTGGTATCAAAGCAAGGATCAGCATTGCGGCGTTGCCAGGAGAAGCGTTGGAAGGAGAAATGATCCGCTTTGGCACGAGTGCGGATGCCGCCAGTGGAACATTGGATGCGCTCTTCCTTCTTGAAGGCTTGGATGGAAAAGTGCGTCCTCACATGCGCGCTGAATTCGCCATCTTGTTGGATCGACGTGAGAACGTCATGGCCATCCCGAGAGACGCGCTTCAAGGAGACGCCGCCAACCCCTTCGTTTTCGTCAAAGATTTCGATCTGCCAAATGCGTTTGTCAAAGCGCCCGTGAAGACGGGGGCGCGCAATGATCGCTATGTCGAAATCGGCGGCGGCCTCTTCCCTTCCGACGAAGTCGTCACCACCGGCGGCTACGCGCTCGCCTTCGCTGGCGCGGGCAGCATTTCTCTGAAAGAGGCGCTCGATGCAGCCCATGGTCACGAGCACAACGAGGACGGCTCCGAATTGACGCCTGCGCAGGAGGCTACGGAGAAAGCCGCCTCTTCTGAGGGCGGCGGATCTGGGAATAGCCCTCTAACGCTTTTCCTCGCGTTATTGTCAGGACTGCTTCTCGTTCTGCTCATTCTCAGTCTCTTCTTCCGACGTCAGTCCACACAAGCGGATGCTTAATCGACTCATCAGATTCTCGCTCGCGCATCGCGGGCTCATCCTCATGGTGGCACTCTTCGTGCTCGTGAGCGGATGGCGCACGGTCATCAGCCTGCCAGTGGAAGTCTTGCCTGACTTGACGAAGCCGACCGTCGTGCTTCTCACCGAAGCGCCGGGCTTGGCACCCGAGGAGGTCGAATCGTTGGTCACGGTGCCGATGGAAACGGCGCTGATGGGTGTGTCCGGGTTGACCCGATTGCGCTCCACATCGGACGTGTCTCTGTCATTGATCTACGTGGAGTTTGATTGGGGAACCGACATTTATAAAGCGCGCCAGTTTGTTCAAGAACGTTTGCAATCTGTCAGCAACTTGCCGGAAGGCGTCGTTCCTTTCATGACCCCGGTGGCTTCACTCATGGGCGAGATCATGCTCGTCGGTGTGCGCAGTGAAGACGGCAAGATACTACCGAGCGACATTCGGACTCTGGCGGATTGGGACATCCGCTTGCGTTTGCAAAGCATTCCAGGAATCGCCGAAGTGTTAGCAATGGGGGGTGGCGTGAAACAAGTCCACGTCCAGCCCAAGCCGGAGAAGATGTTGGCCTTGAATGTATCCTTTGATGAGCTGCGAGCTGCCACGGCGGCGGCAGCTTCCAACACCACCGGCGGCACGCTCACTTCTGCCCCGCAAGAGATCATGGTGCGGCATCTTGCCATGACAACAGATTTGGAAGCCATTGGATCCACGGTCGTCAAGCACGTCAATGATCGCCCGATCAAGATCGCTGATGTCGCCGATGTGGTGTGGGATCTAGAGCCCATGCGCGGCGACGCTGCGGTGAATGGTTCGCCTGGCGTCATCCTCAGCGTGACCAAGAGTCCTGGCTATGATTCGCTCGAACTGACGGATGAGGTGGAAGCCGCTCTAGCCGAATTACGAACAACGCTTCCAGGGGTCGAACTTATTCCTCTCTTCCGCCAAGCGGATTTCATCGAGCATGCGATTGGGAATCTGGGAGAAGCCATCCGTGATGGGGCGCTCATGGTTGTTCTCGTGCTCTTCCTCTTTCTGTTCAATGTCAGGACGACGTTCATCACGCTGATGGCCATGCCATTGTCCTTCGCCATCACGGTCTTGGTCTTTCGGCTCATGGACATTAGCGTGAATTCCATGACCCTTGGTGGGCTCGCGGTTGCCATCGGCATGGTGGTGGATGACGCCATTGTCGACGTCGAGAATGTCTTCCGCCGCTTGAGAGAGAATGCTCGACTATCAGAACCCGAACCGAAACTTGAAGTCATTGCAAGAGCTTCGGGCGAGGTGCGGAATTCCATCCTCTACGCCACGCTCTTTATTATCTTGGTCTTCATCCCGCTACTTGGTCTCACGGGAGTTGCGGGGCGGCTCTTCACGCCTATCGCCATCGCAACCATGGTGAGCATGTCAGCATCATTCCTGGTTTCACTCACGGTCATCCCCGTGCTCTGTTCGATCCTTCTTCGTCCCAAGCAAGGCAAGGAGCACAAGGATGGTAAGGTCGTCGTTGCGTTGAAGGCCTTTTTCAAACACACCTGGCTGCGGCTTTCTCTGGGCTATCCTTTCGTCGTCATGACCGTCGCTGCGGTCCTGTTTGCTGGCGCTCTCACGCTTTACCCCATGATGGGCCAGGCGTTCCTTCCATCCTTCCGTGAAGAAACGGCACTGGTCGCACTCACTGCGGCACCCGGAACATCATTAACCCAAACGAATGCCATTTCCGACATCGCAGATCGGCTGCTGCTGTCCATTCCGGAGGTGCGCAAGGTGGGGCGCCGCGTGGGGCGTGCCGAACGCGGTGATCACATTGTCCCGGTTTCCACCGTGGAGTTTGACATCGACTTCGTCACCGATGACAAGTCGCGGTCACGAGCCGAAGTGTTAGATGATATACGTACGAAGATGCGCACCATTCCTGGCACCTTCAGTGTCCTTGGCGGACCTCTCGGAGATCGTATTGGACATATGTTAAGTGGTGTTTCCGCGAAGATCGCGATCAAGGTCTTTGGCCCAAACCTCGCCGAGATTCGCCGAGTCGGAACCGACATCCAGAAGATCGCGCATAGCATTCCAGGCTTGGAAACGGCGCGTATCGAACAGCAAGCGCCCATCCCCCAACTCCGCATCGAGATCGATCGCGAACGCGCGCTCGCCTATGGCGTCACCCCCGGGGCACTGAATGAGCAACTCTCCGCCCTGATCGGTGGCGAAACGGTGGGCCAACTTTACGAAGGCCAACGCACCATCGATCTTGTGATACGCCTGCCAGAAGCTTGGCGCGAGTCGCCTAACCGATTGAGCGATCTTTACATCGATACCATTCACGGCCAGCGTGTCCCCTTGCATCTCGTGGCCAAGATCAGAAATGCCAAAGGACCGAACGTGATCCAGCGTGAGAATACCCAACGTCGCTTCGTCGTCAGTATCAACCCGACAGAGAGCGACCTGGCAGGCTTGGTCACGCGTTTGCAGGCGGAGGTGACGGCGAAGGTTCCCCTACCCAAAGGTGTCTTTGTCAGCTACGAAGGTGAGTACCAAGCGCAGCAAGAAGCAACGAAACGCATCGCTTGGTTCACGCTGGCGGTCTTTGTCATCATCGCGCTTCTCCTTTACAGTTATTTCAAAACGGCGGTGTTCACGGTGCAGATTCTCGCGGACATCCCGCTCGCTCTCATTGGAGGACTCGTTTTCACTTTCTTGACGTTGAAGAACATTAGCATCGCGACGCTGGTGGGCTTTATTGCCGTGGCCGGCATCTCTGCGCGGAACAGCGTCATGCTGCTCTCACACTACCTTCATCTCATGCGCCATGAAGGCGAGGGCTTCACTCGAGCCATGGTGGAACGCGGCACCCTGGAACGACTTGTTCCCGTCTTCATGACCGCACTCTCCGCCGGCATCGCTCTCATCCCACTAGTCCTCGCGGCGGAAGAGCCGGGGAAGGAAATTCTCCACCCCGTGGCGGTCGTCATCGTCGGGGGGCTCGTCACATCGACCTTCCTTGGGCTCGGCGTCACGCCTGCGGTCTTCTACGCATTCGGTCGCAAAGCGGCCCAACGCGCGATCGACAACAAGGCTGCCGCCAGTGACTAATTATTTCCTATTGATAAATCCAAACCTAATCAAACACGACCATGAAACTGAAAGACATCATTAACACAACGCTCGTCTCCGCTGCCGTCCTCAGCCTCGCCGCTTGCGGAGGTTCCAAAGAAACCGCTCACGACCATGACCACGACGATCCTGATCACGCCGAAGAACCTGCAGGTGATGATCGTGATAGTGAAGAAGATGGTCACGATCACCCGGATGACGACCATGACCATGCCACGAAAGAAGCTGGGCCTAACGGCGGTCGTCTTCTCACGAGTATCGAACCTCACGCTGAGTTCTTCGTCACCTCAGAGCGGAAAGTTCAGGTCTCTTTCTTGGACGTTAACAACAAGCCAGCGCCTCTTACTGGCCAAACCGTGAGTGTTATCGCCGGAGACCGCTCCAGTCCCACAACCCTCACATTCGCCGCCTCAGCGACGTCCTTCTTGTCGAACGAAGTCCTACCTGAAGGGGATGATTATCCCATCGTTGTCATGCTGAAACAGTCCGCAAATGGCCAGGCTGTGAATGAGAAATTCACCATGGACTTCTCCGATTGCCCAACATGCGACTACTTGGAGTACGCCTGCACCTGTGCCCACTAAGGCTGGGAACCCATTTCATTGAGGCCTGCTGGGAACTCACCCAGCAGGCCTTTTTTATTCTTTCGGTGGCTGGTATCTTGCGGGAGACGGGGTAGGATGGGCCTCATGTGGAGCCCTCCGCCTCGCCTTTATCTGACCTGCCTGGTGTGGGTCTGTCTGGTATGGGTGCATGGCCCGTGCATGGGCAAGGAAACGCTGTTGACGGAGACATTGCGTAAGAAATTGGCCGTATTCGCGACATCCTCAGAGGCCGTGGCATCCACAAAGGAACAACTGGTTGGCCTTGAATCTGAAAGTTATGCCGAGCGCCGGAAAGCCATGGCGGCTCTCGTTCGGGCAAATGGATTGAAGGATGTGCTAGCGAAGAGCAAGATCGACCTCACAGCAGAAGGGCGCACGGCGCTGAAGATCATCGGCCAAGCCCAAGCTGACACGGGCGCGGAGGAGAAACTACGTTTGCTTATGCGTCGGGTGCAGAGCGAGAAAGTGATAGGCCTGACGCATGCCATCCTCAATGCCTGGGAAGGACGTGTGGCTACTAGCAGTGAATCGAATCGCTTGGGCCGAGAGGCTCTGAGGACGACACTGCAAAGCACGGATCTTCTGCGGTTAAAGAATGGGCTTAAGAGTCTCACGCCGTTTGTGCGAGAGTTGAGCTTGATCGGTCTTCAGAAATTGAGAGCGGAGAAGGCCGATATCGTGGATTTGCTAGAGCCCCTTCTAGCAGACGCGCAGGACGAAGTGCGACTGGAAGCGGCCGTGCTTGGTGCGTTCTACGAGCACCGGGGTAGTCTAGCTTCTCTTGCGAGTTTGCTCGAGAGTGAGACGTTTCATATCCGGCATCAAAGTCATGGGCTTCTCACGGCCATGACGGAACAGGACTTTGGGTTCTACTCCGATGGGAATGCGACCGACCGGAAAGACGCCGCGACCCTCTGGAAGCGTTGGGTAGCGAAGTTTGGAAAGAAGGCATCGTTGCGATTTGGGAAAGTGCTTCATTGGATCGATGAAGACGAAACATACGAGTAGGGCTGATTGGGGGCCTGATTGGGGGCCTAACTGCCGCCCTCAGACAGACTGCACTCATGTGTCTGAATGACGGTCTGATTCTGATTGTCTCCAATCGTGCTGCTGGGCTAGATTGCCTGTTTTACCCCCTAGAACCCACACGAAATCATGAAACGAAACCTCATCCCTCGAATCGGAGCAACCCTACTTGGCACAGGGCTCGCCCTCACAGGCCTTCAAGCCCAAACTGTCACTCTCCTAGAGTCCTTTGAAGATAGCGTGGATTCTGTCGTCGCCACCGGTGGCGCTCGAACAGACGAAGAATTCGAAATCTCTCAGCACACGAAAGAAGGTGCCGACGACACTCGAGTCACGGATGGCGAGAAGGCGCTGAAGCTGACGCTCATAGGAAACTATGGCTGGGGCAATGATGCGACGTTCACATTCTCAGAGGAAGCTAGCAATCTGATCAAACAGGCTTGGTTGACCAAAGCAGAAGCGCGCTACTTGATCCGCTATGATGTCGAGTTCCCCACGGAAGGCGTGAACTGGGGAAATTTCATGGGACATCTAGGTGGCTGGGACTACGCTCAGCTTGAAGCGGGTGGTGGCACCAATCGCAGGATGACGATTCCTCTCGATCTGGTCACCAACGACCTGGCGGCTGAAGATTTGGTGACGATGACGATCATTGATCAATACGGAATCGTCGATGGTACGGAATCCATCAGCGTCTACATCGATAACATTCGCTTGATCGACACCTACGTGCCAGGCGCAGTGCCAGAGATCACGCTTCTCAATGGGTTTGAAACGCAAGAGGACGTGGACAAGCTCATTGAGGTTTCTGATCGCTATGAAGCCAAGCTTCACACGAAGACGGGTGCTGCTGATGTGGCTGTGACAGAGGGCGAAGGCTCACTTGAATACACGATCAATGCTGCTGGTGGATGGATTCGGGACTTCACGATTCCTTTCAAAGGCACCGTGATGGAAACGATCGCTCGCATCGCTCAGGAAGATCGGACGCGCTACACGTTGCGAATGGACGCCATCTTTGAAGCCCAAGCGGATGGGGATTGGCCGGCGACCTGGCAGAACTTCATTGTAAGGGAAGCTGGCGGCGGTGCTCTCAACTTTGCCATGCATCGTAATGGCGGTGATCAACATGTGGTCACCTTTAGTGCGCCACTTGATGATATGGCGCTGATGCCAGGGGATCCTGAGAATCCTGATGATGAGAACCCTGGCATCTCCTTGGTCAACCAAGGTGGTTGGGGCCCTGCTGGAATGACGATGCACATCGACAATATCCGCCTTATCGATACGGGAAAAGCTCCGCTTGGCATCCAAGATCTCGCGGTCAATCCTGAGGGTGGCGTGGACGTCCGTTGGGGATCTTCCGGGGCTCAGACCTATGGCTTGCAGACTTCTAACAATCTGACGGACTGGACGGAACTGGTCACAGGATTGATTGGTGATGGAGCTGGAACGGAAACCACTTACACCGATGCCGCAGCCACTTTGTCTGGCCAGTCGTTCTATCGCGTCTTTGTCGCCGGGCAAGCACCGCCGCTGAATGAAGGCTTTGAGAATGGACTTGGCGATTGGACGAACATTGTCGCGGATGGCAATACGACTGGGACGACAGTGTGGGAAGTCGGTGAGCCGACGAATGGTCCAGGTGCGGCGAAGACCGGCGCGGGTGCTGCGGGAACTGATCTTGGTGCGAATGCGACGGTTGGAACATGGGTCCTTTTCGAGTCGCCAGTGGCTGCGTTGGGAACGTTGTTATTTCCACACCTGACATTCTCTTATTTTTTGGAGTCGGGCCCTAATTCGGCTGCTCGTGTGAACATCTTTGGTTCAGATGGGTCCGAATTGTACGCGCCGTCGACTCCGGACGAAGCCATGTTCTTCACGGAGAACACGGACGGTTGGCAAGACGTGAGGTTTGATCTTAGCGGAGTTGCTGGCGGTCAGAAGATTATCGTGCAGTTCGAGTTCATCGGAAATGATGATGGCGCAGGATTCTTCATTGATGACGTCTTGATCGAAGACGTCAGCGCGAACGAATAAGATTCGCGATACAGATAAATATGAAAGCGCCCCGTCCTGCATGCAGGACGGGGCGTTCTTGTGTTCGAAATTGTGTGAAGTTCGGAGGGCTTGAAATGGCCATCCTACTTGAACTAGCGCTCTTGTTAGTTGCAGCCGCAGCCTCCACCTCCACCTCCACCACAGCAACCCGATTCGTCGAGGTCTGCTTCTGTAGGCACGCGTCCTAGCTGGAGAGTCTTTTGTAAGAGCTTGGTCACGGTGCCGAAGATGGTGTTCATGTTCTCTTCAGCGCCGGCAAACTCAGCCGCCACTTCATTGGCGAGAACGGCCTGGCGAAGACTGTCCATTTCATTCTGATCTTCCTCATTCGGCTGAAGGCCTTCGTGGCTCATGCGATGCAACTCTTGGCCTTTCTCTTGCCAGGCTCGGAAGAGCTTCTGAGCATCTGTATCTTCGAGGAATGTCTCGATGCGGCCGCGATCGGCGGCAAATTCAGGTTGATTGACGATGAATTCGCAAAGATCGCGTACTTTGGCTTCGATGGAAGGAGTCTCGATAAGGGTATCCGTGGACATGCAAGAGTTCTAAACTGAAATGCTCGGGTGTGCAAGTGGTGCCCTGGAGATTCAGGTCACCCGGCGAGCATGGTGGCCACAACGCGTTGAAGGTCAGCAATGTTGTAGGGCTTGGAGAGCGCGGCTTGGAAACCGTAATCTCGGTAGTGGGCCATGACGCTGCCTTCGCTGTAGCCGCTGGAGGCGATGCCACGTGCCTTGGGCGAGATACTGAGGATCTGCTGCATAGCTTCATTTCCGCCAAGATCGCCTGGGATGGTGAGGTCCATGATCACCAGATCGAAGGGACTTCCGTCCTGGCTTGACTGGATGAAACGTTGCACGCCTTCGGAGGAGGACGGGCAGGAGACCACGTCGCAGCCCATTAGATTGAGCGTGGCTGTGGCGAGATCACGGATGGATTTCTCGTCGTCGATGACGAGGACGCGTCCGTTGTCGAGATTCTTGCCATCGCTTCGAGGCAAGACGACTTCTTCCTTCGGTTGCTTTATGACGCCGGTCGCAGGAAGGTAGAAAGCGAACTCCGTTCCTTTCCCCATACGAGAGCTGGCCGTGATAAAACCTCTGTGATTTTTGACGATGGTGAAGGTGGTTGCCAACCCAAGGCCGCGACCCGATTCGTTGGAGGTGTGATAGGGTTTGAAGATGTGTGCTAGCTGATCTTCGGGAATGCCAGCACCTTCATCGAGGACGCTGATTCTCACATAGAGCCCTTCCTCAAGAGGGAGCTTGATCTGGCCTTGCTCAGCACTGTAGTGGAAATTCTCGCTGGAGAGCGTGACCGTCCCGCCGTGTGGCATGGAGTGATCCGCATTCAGAATCAAGTTCTCGAGCACCTGGCTGATCTGGCCTTCGTCGATATTGACGCTCCAGAGTCCGGGCTTGCTGATAATGCGAGAGACTGCTTTGGCTCCACGCAGATAGAGTTCCGCGCACTGCTGAATGAGGTCATCTAAGCCCGTATCTTTCTTTACCGGTGTGCTCCCTTTGGCAAATGTCAGGAGTTGGTGTGAGAGATCTTTGGCTCGGAAACAAGCGCGTTCGGCTTCCACGAGTCGCTCGCTGGCTTCAGGAACATCCATGACGAGCATGTTCGCAAGTGAGACGTTCCCGATCAAGGATGTGAGAATGTTATTCAGATCGTGAGCAATGCCGCCAGCGAAGGTGGAGAGAGCTTTGAAATTCTCTCGCTCCATGATCTGGCGCTCGCCGTCTGTGAGAGCTTCGCCCGACTGATCTGCGCAACAGCAGAGGACAAAGCCCTGAATCTGATTCTGACCATCGGTGATAGGTGCTCCGGCGAGGCCGATTTCGAGCATCACGCCATCATGCCTCTGCAGGCGCACTTGATGGATCGCGCCGAGGGGCTGGGGTTCCACGAGAAAAGTATTCAAAGGATCGGTATCTCCGAATGTGCCTAAATGTAGGAATGGTAGTCCGATGACTTCCGATTGTTGACAGGCGAGCATGCGTTCTGCCGCCAGATTTATGAAACGGATCACGCCTTGCGCGTCGATCATGACCAAGGCGTCTCCGAGGGCATGCAAAGTGCCAATCCATGAAGGGCAAAGCGGTTGAGGGGCAGGGGGCGGATTGGCTGCTGGTGCTTCGATGTAGATCGGTTTTTCAACGATCTTCTCGACGATTCGTTCCACAGGAAGGGCTGTTGCTTCTGTGGTGCTGACCTTGGACTTCACGGCCAAGCCGTGGACGGTGTGTGGCTTTCTGTTAGGACCTAGCGTCGCGGCTAAGGTCACTTTGAGAAAGCCAAATTCGGTTTCGATCCCGGCGCTGGCTTCGCCGTCACGGCGCAACTGACGCCACAAGCGACGACGCGTTGCTGAGTCCTGACAGAACCCCATGGCGTTGCGGCCCACGAGATCATTCTCCTTCAACTGCGCCTGCTCCATGAAGCCGCCTTCGGCAGAAATCACGGCTCCACGGCGATCAACGCGGAACATGAGGAGGGAAGGAGAGGCCGTGACAGCCTTGAGCTGTTCTTTGGAATCTTCGAGCTGCTCTTCGAGACCTTTCTCCAAGGATTTGTCGCGTAAGACGAGGATCGTTTGCGCGGGTTGATCTCCGTCCACTTCGATCGATTGTGTCCTGGCATCGACCCATATCGAGTCATTGTTAGGCTCTTGTCGGAGACAGATGGAATGGGTTTGCGTATCAGCGTGGGTGTGGAGACCTTTGATGAATGTGACAGATTCCGAACCGACAGCGAAGGGTTGCAGGGGCTTGCCAATCAATCGGTCTTGAGGGACGCCGAGCATGCGGGTCGCCGCCTCATTGACATGAATGACTTCTCCAGTATCATTTAGGAGACACACGGCTTCCTGAAGGATTTCTGAAAGGGCGGTGCGACAGCTGGCTTGACTCAGGAGATCTCCTGGGTCGGGACTCTTGACGATCCTGTCGGGAGCTTGTCTATGGACCGAAGCGGCAGGGGCTTCGTAGTCGGCGACAAAGGCCATGGCTTCAGCGATGAGCCGTGCCGTGGTCAGTTCCGTCTGATCGAGGCGGTTTGCTTGATTGGAGGTGAAGACAAGCAGACCGGTCTTGCCTACACGGAAGCATCCGAAGTGCTTCACGGTCCTTTGAGGGCATGCTGTGAGCCAACGATCAGATTCCACAGAAAGTTTACCCACGGGGTAAATCGTTTCTAAATCTGGAAGCTGGTCGAGGACGCTGAGCAATCCCGGTGCTTCCTCTTTGGTGCAATGAGCATTCCCAACCGCGATTGACCCGTTACCTAGATCTAGGATGACCATCGGGCTCCAGCCCTCCAGGGCCAGATCGAGGCATTCGCAGAAAGAAAGGAGTAAATCTTCCCGATCTTCTCCACGCGCAAGACGCTCAGCGACGGCTGCGTGTGTCACCATGAGATCGAGAGAGAGCCTTTGTGGAAGTTCGGCCTGAAGGATCGCGTCCAAGATGAGCTGAGAGTGGCTGGAGGCGGGCATTATAAAAAGTGAACAACCTAAGAGTTGGTATAGAATTTAACAAAGGCTGGATAATATCAATAGAAATTATGATATTTAAGGCTTGCGAGGCCCTGGGCGATCTCTTTTTCAGTGCTGCAGAGTCGTTGAATAGGGTTGAAGCTCGATCATTGACCGAGCTTTTAGGACACTGAGGCTCTGGAAACGGACCGTAGTGAGCGAATCTTCTGAAGCCCAAGGCTCTTCTGCTGCAGCCCGCACACCGTCCCGTCGGCAGTGGCTAAAACGCTTGTATGACCAGGCTCGGCTTGAATTTGCTGGGAAACTCACCTTTCCGGATAAGGAATCGCAGGCCCTCTTTCGGGCAGAAGATCGTCGAGTGACGATCCGAAGTATCGGATTCCTCTGTTTGATCGCCGTCGTCCTGGTGCCGCTGGCGGCGGAGCTGGACTACTTTGCCTATCCTGAGTTTCTCAAAGCTTTCTTCCCGCTGCGCCTCCTTTGTGCGGGTCTCCTCATCGGCATTCTATGGAGCCTGCCCTCTCCGTTTGCTCAGAATCACCATCGTACATACACGGTCATCGTGCCTCTGATCCCAGCGTCCTTCATCTCGCTGATGATCTATCTGGCTCATGATCCAGGGTCGCCCTATTACGCTGGACTGACTTTGTGTCTGGTGGCGATTGGTTTCATCTTTCATTGGACATACGCGGAGGGGTTCATTGCCACGTGCATCATTCTTGGACTCTATGGTCTTACCACGTTTCCATGGATATCTGCTGAGGCTTCAGCGAGTCCCGTGATCAACAGCTTTACCTTTATTGCACTCAATGGCGTCGTGATTGTGTGTGGTTCTCACTTTTATCATCGCATCCGTGTTCGTGAGTTTATCACACGGTTGAAGCTGGATCGTAGTCGCCTTGATTTGGAAGGTTCGAATCAGCAACTGCGTCAATTAGACCAACTCAAGAATGACTTCCTTGCCAATGTGATCCATGAGCTGCGCACGCCGCTCACTCTGTTGCTTGCGCCGATGCAGTCGTTGCGACTTCAAGAGGACCTTTCGCCGCCTCACGGGGAAATGATAGAAACCATGCATCGTCAGGCGTTGCGCTTGCTTAAGCTGATCAATGATTTGTTGGATATTGCAAAGTTAGAGTCAGGGCAATTGGAACTCCGGTTTGAGATGGTGTCTGTGCGAGAGTTTGTGAACAGCCTGGTCGAGTCCATCGCGGAACTGGCACGGCAGCGGAACCTTACCGTGACTGCTCACATTGGGGAAGGCGTGACGTTGATCCAGGCGGATCGTGATAAGTTGGAGAAGATTTGTCTCAACCTTCTTTTAAATGCGATCAAGTTCACTCCGGAGTTTGGACGCATCCATCTCGGGGTGAGACTGGAAGGCGGTAATCTAGTCTGGACGATCAAGGACATCGGTATCGGCACTCCTGCAGAGCGGCTTCCGATGATCTTCGAACGCTTCTGGCAGGAAGACACCTCATCGAAAAAGAAGCATCCGGGGACTGGATTTGGCTTGGCCTTGGTCAAGGAACTCACTGAGACGATGGGCGGTAGCGTCTTGGCAGAGAGCCAGCCGAATCAAGGCACCATGGTGACTGCCAGACTGCCCGTGAGGAATCCTGCTGCCGTGCGTTTGCATGGCGACGATGTAGGGCCAGAGCCCGTTCGGCCGACAAAGTTGGTGCAACGACTGGGGGTTCCGTTGGAAGATGCTGAGACCACGGACTGGCTTGCCAGGCTATACCGCGAAGCGGAATTCTCGCCGGGGACGACGGCGGCCGTGGATATTCGGAAGAAGGGCGTGGATTCTAGTGATCTCGTTAGCGTGTCTTCGAAGAGTCTTCTCCAAGATGATGAAATGCATACGATTGTCATCGCAGATGATGATCCTGGCATGCGTACCTTTCTCGCGGGTGAACTGATGTAAACGCCGGGTGAAAACCGGTACGTTGGTCGGAGCAAAACCGGTACGGTTTAGGTTAGGTCGGAAGGTTGCGAAAGGGCCGTGACGTTGTCAAGGATGGGTAGCGAGAGGCACGCGCGAAGGTTGAACGCCATTTCGCTGGTGAACGCTGATGTTTGGTGGTCAGGTGTA
>JBLHHN010000017.1:0-36487 GCA_047616785.1 Verrucomicrobiales bacterium | reverse complement strand
CACGAGATCTTTCTTAAAAAGCTTGCCGCTACGCGGATACATCTGTTCATTCAATTTCATCTTTACGCTTCCCGCAATCTCCCAAGTCGATGTGCGCCAGGAACGCTGCACGCACGAGTTCGACAACATAGGCCATGAATTCCGCTGCCTTGTTGGAGTCATGAACGTTTCCTGAGCGATGCAGCACTGAAAGAACCTGTCCAAGCTGCGGAATAATAGCTTCTCTGCCCTTTCTTCTTTGGATTGAATCCAACGGCTCTGCCCTCTAAATGCCCGTTTGTTGTGGTGATTGACCCGTCGAAATCAATTGTCACTCTTTTGTTCTTCAGATCACGAAGTCTCTGAAGCGGAATAGACTCGACTACCTTAACCCTCATATCGGCAGTGTTGGAATCAACACTATCAAGAACCCGGCTGACAGTTGAAGCACTTGGGATAAAATTCGGTTCTCCGTCAGATTGGCTGGATGGAAAGCTGTCGAAACTTGAGCCAAGCGTATGCCAGATTGGTGATTCCGCACGCCCGATGCACCACTCTTGAGACAAGGTTGTTGAAGCCCTCGATCTTTCCCAACGTGATGCGATACTTACAGAATACTACGATCTTGTCTGCGCCCTCGCGAAAGGTCTTGGCCAGCCTTTGGAATGGTGCTAGCCCACTTTCTGCCGCCATGTCGCACCACTGATCAAATGCCTTCATCGCACTACCTGCGTAGCAGTAGGTGTGCACCACTCGAAACTGCTCTTTCAGATAGTGCTCCGTTGCAATATTCTCATTGATCCCTTGTATGAGTGCTAATTCTTCACTACCTTTGTCATCAAGATTCTCTTCGTTCGCTAATAAGATGAAACGATTGCCTTTGATGAAGGGTTTGTCTTCTTCCTTTCACCATTCTTGTCGACGGATTTCGTCAACGGCAGTGTTAAGATTGATGTGAAAGTGATCGTAAACTGCGACCGCTTTTGGAATCTGCTCACCCACAACACTTTAGTAGGAGCCTGCGCGGGTCTATACAGACAGCTTCGATCGACGCTTTTTGCTTGTCTGTTAGTTTCTCAAGGAAGTACTCCAAGCTCGCCTTCTTTTTGCCTTCTGCCATGTGTAAGAGTTCGCCCGTCTCCCCATTGAGAACAAGGGTCACGTAACCATGGCCCCGGCGAATCGATTTCTCGTCGATAATGAGCACGCGCAAGCCATCGAGGTTTGGCTCCGGTAGGTCTTCTTTGAGAACAGCCATGTCGTATCGGCGAACGGTAGATTCTCCGAGGCTCATCATTTCAGCAACAGCAGTCACAGGAACGGGCTTAGCCATCTGGCTGACTCGACGCATGAGACGCCAGGTCGCATCTTTGGTGGAGTGGATCTCCTTAGGACGTGAGGTGGCAAAGTGCTTACATTTCCCACACCGCCCTTGGACCACGGGAAAGCTAATGTAGACGATGAGTAAGCGGTCTCTATTTCCGCACTTTGGGGATCGCTACGACCTTCAGGAGCGCAGTCAGCTGGAATCTGACACAAAACTCTAACAAGAGGAAAGATGAAGATTACGACGACCACCGTCGCCGCTTCCCTTAGAGCCCGATCCTCAGTCGCAGGAAGTGCACGGGATCATTGGCGGGCGCGGCGAATTCGAAACGAATCTTCTGGGTGCCTAGTACCGTGTCTTCGAGGACTTCCGTGCTCGCGGGTTGCACGGTAGACCACGGTGCTTGGAGAGTCGGCGAGAGTTCACCTAACACTTCTTTGTAGGTCACGGTCCGGTCGATGCTCAGTTCGATGCTGATGCACTTCCGCCCATTCACCTCACGCACTTGGACGTTCTCACGAGTAGCGGCAAGTTCAGCTGCGGTGGCAGCAGAGTTAGGATCAGCCCCTGCGAGGAACTCGATGATGTTGAGAAGCCCATCGCTGTCATCATCGGCATTGGGATTGCTAACATTGTTCTCGGAAGCCCAATCGGCGAAGGTCTTTCCTTCGGGTCCTTGATCCGTGTTGGCGCTGCCTGGCGTAGGCGTCAGGGCGGTCAGCTCGGCGTCCCCATCGGGCAAGCGGCCCTGGGACTGTGTGAGTAATGTCTGTTGCCCGTAGCCGAAGGCGTCGATCGCGTCAGCCGCTTGCGCTCCTGCGCCCAGGCGGAGGTACTCGCCACCACGAGCGATATCGAAGAGGAAGGTCGTCGGCTTGGAAGTGCCGCCACCAGAGTTGAACGTCGCGTAACCTTGGGGAGCGACGAAACTGAGCGCGGGAATCTGCCATTTCCGTCGCCCGCGCTCACTAGGCTCATCGCCTAACCAAAGGCCACTGAGGGCAATGGGCTGCGCGGTAGGATTGTAGAGTTCAAGGAAACTCTTGTTCAAGGAGGTGTCGCCATTGGCAGCGAACCACTCGTTGATACGCAAGCTAGAAGCATCGCCAAGGGCGGCCGCGGCACCGTTGCCGGCGGCACGACTTGCAACGGCTAACAACGCCCAATTACCATCTGCGGTCCGCCCGATGGATTGGTTAGGCAATTGGTGCCCCCAGGTGACCCGATCGACGACTTGGCCGACCGGATTGGCGAGTTCAACCCCCCAATGATCATAGGTGCTATCGATGGGCAAAGGGACGGCTACAGAGAGCAGACCACCGGCGGCGATGCTCCCATCGGCGAAAGTCCAGGCTTCGGGCGCGTTGCTAATCGTCCGCAAGACCCATCCAGTAAGATCGACACTCGCGGAGGCGGAAAGTTCGATCCATCCGCTACTCCCTATGAGAATCTCATTCAGTTGCACCTCATTACCCTCATCGATCTGGTTAGGCACCCCAGGGCTTGGATAACCGAGCACCGTCCATTCGCCAGTCCCATCGGGAAGTCTTCCGGTGGAAACGCCTTGGACTTGAGGCCCATAGCTAACGGATTCAAAGACGTCCCCAATGGAATCTCCCAAGGTGATGGTGGCTCCCTCGGCAGGGAGCTGTAGTTGGAGGGCATCTGCACGTCGTGCGCCCTTATCGGCGATCAGCCGGATCACACCACCAGGTTCCAATGCGGTGGGTGCCGATACGATGAACATCGCGCCATTCACGCTCGCGTGTAATCCTGTGAGGACGACTGGGGCAGCCGCATTGGTGTTGATCACTTCAATCCAATCGTCAAACCCAGGTGAAGGATCGGCCAGCCATTCGTTCAGTCGTAAATCCGACAGGCTTGCCGTCGCGGCTACGGCACCTTCCGCGTCTCTTGTGGGAAGACCAATCTGCCAACCTTCGGCCATGCGACTGAAGGAATGGCCTTCCACTTGCACGCCGTAGCGAACGCCGTCGACGACTTTGCCTGCGGCATCAAGCAACGTCACTTCGCCCCAACTCAAGGGCAGAGCGATATCGATAGATAGGAACGCACCGGGCGCTAACATCGTTCCTGCGGCCACAGTCACGGCATCTGCAGCTTCACGTGGCACCAATTGCCAGCCACTGAGATCGATCACGCTCGCACTGGTGTTCTGCAACTCAATGAAATCTGCACCCTCATTGCTCTTGGCGAGGAATTCGCTAATAACGATGCTAGCATTTCCAAACGCGGAATTAGGCAAGCCGGGGGTGCCATTGGCTGATGTGCTAGCACGCCAATTATAAGGCGACTGCGGATCACCTGCGGCATCGATGATCTCCATGGAGGGCCCTAGATTGTCAGCATCCGCTGGCCATGGAACCTTGTCGGCGAACTCCACGGAGCTCACGAGATCTCCTTTGCCGTCGATGAGAGCAATGCGCTCCCCATTGTTGTCTAACTGACCACCATAGTAACCCGCCACAATGACTCCTGGATGCTGCGCGTGGAAGATACCGGGAGCATCATTGCTAGCGATCACCACGCGGCCACCAGGGCCTACGATCGTGCCCCAAGGGAAGACGAAATCGATGCCTCGGAACGACCAAGCACCCAGATCGATCTCTACATTGCTCGTGTTCTGCAATTCGACGAACTCCGCAGCCGAGCCACCGAGGGCCCCTTTGGCGTTGTAGTGAATCTCTGTCAGACGCACACCTGGCGCAGGCGATCCGACTGTGAAGTTGGCTTCATTGAGGGCGCTCCAGGTCTTGCCTGCCAATGCGCGAGCCTTGATGACGGTGGTCTCATTAATGACAATCGGCACAGAGTATTTCTGAGCCGTCGATGTGAGAGCACCTGAGGTATCGAAATAGACACGGGGGTCAGAGCCATCTGTCGTGTAGTAGAGCACGCCTCCGGCAAACACGGAGGCCTTGGCGATGGAGATCTCAAACCCAGCAGACACACGCTGAGATCCTATCACTTTACTGTCAGGATCCTTGATGAGTGGCGCTTGAGTGACTGGGTAGAGACCTCGATCACGCAACTGCTTGAGAACGATGTCAGGGCGTTTGGGAAACCATTCTTCCGTTAGTCGGTTATGCTCCACGATCCATTGATCCGTCCAAGTGAAGAGCGGATAAGGTCCACTCTGGTGCTGATGCACATCACGGCGGTAATCTCCCCAACGTGCCGCTTCGCAAGCAATGGCATTCTGAATGACCGCACGCCACTTGCCCCACCGCGCAACGTTCTGGTCAGGGGTCAAGGCACCACCAGGCGCGACCATGTGTTTGTGCACGCGATCACCGAAGTCTAACAAATACTGATCGCTCGTGACGAGCTTGGTGTGAAGACCGGAAGGTGGGCTCGGCACCCCGACCCGATTGACGTCTTCACCCCACATGAGATTCTCCATGTCCCAGGGCAAGTACCTAAACTGGCCTTCCTTGTGTCTTACCGAGTACCAGTTCTTATTAATGTTATCGCCCCAGTCCTGGTGACCTAGAAAGAAATGCATGAGCATGTAGTCGGCGTACCAAGGAACATCCAAGTATTCCTTCATCTCTTCGTACTTCTCATTGGTGATCGGTGAGGAAATGGCTTTCATCGCGTTGTAAGCTGTGATGGAGCCACTCTTCAATTGGTCTTGCTCCACCACATCATAGTCGTCCTTGGTACCGCCAAAGGTGTTTGCGGCATAGCCGTTGTTCTCCTGTTCCGCAGGGTCATAGAGCCCCCAGTAGACGCCATTGATAAACAGATGCACATAACGGTTGTGGCCAGCCGCGCGCCCCATGTCTCGGAAGGTGTCTTTGGAGAAGGCATCGCGCATGCGTGTCCCGCGCGGGCGCTGCTGACCACCGTCCCAGTGGAGCCAGCTAGAATTAAAGTCGCCGCGCAGAATGATGTCGTCGAATTCGGTCGAAGGTGAATCAGGGAAGAGCGCGTAAGAGAGTCTGGACGCGCCATAGGAACTCTTGAAGTTGAGTTTGAATCCATGCTTAGGACATTTGCGAGGCTCTCGACTAGCATTGCCATGCATGCGAATGCCGCAGGTGGTGTCAAAGCCTGAGGTGCCATCGGGCAAGAGCAACTCGACCGAACAAGGAAACTCGAACCGCGTCCCCTTCTGCGTCGAGTTTGGGTGAAGACCTTGCGGTCCAAACATATCCTCATTGCTCATGACGACAGACATCAGCGGCAGTTCGCGGAAAGCCCGCTCGATCCGTTCCCGATTCGTGATGCCGATGGCGTTATCGATCTCACCATCGTCATTGTATTTGTTAGGGTCATCGATGATCTCAGGATCCATCCCATAGTCGGCTGGGGCGGCGTTGCTTGGTAGGTTGTCGATTTCTCCTGGGAACCCAGCACCCGATTGAGAGCCCCAGGTGATGGGGAAGGTGACGTCTCCTACCGTCGGTAGTGGAGGATTGTCGTTGTCATCATCGCTATCTGGATTGTCATATGGCGGGCTGGGCTGATTCAGCGTCTGATCGAGGAAGATGTAAGAGTGCGTGACTGTGACGCTTGAGACTTTGTCAGGAGACGAAGCCGCCACTCGAAGAATGGTCGTACTATCGATGTCTAATGCTGTCGTGTAGGCAAGGCTCGCGGCTGTCGGTTCAGTGCCGTTGAGCGTGAAATGGATGCTCGCCGCAGGATCACTCGAACTGATGATGACGGAGAACGGCTCGTTAAAATAGCCTCTGCTAACACTGACATTGGGCTTCGACGTGACTTCCGTGAGACCAGAGGCAGCGTTCTCCGCATCCGGCGTGGGCTCGGTAAAGTAGCGAGCCTCACCCACCGTGGTCATGCCATAACTGAAATCGATTCGCTGTGAGGGATACTCGATGTAGGCGGAAATGACTTGGCGGGGTGACTCTGGACTGAAGAGCGCGAGATAACCGCCTGCCAAATCGAGGGTGAAATTGCTATGTGGCGTGCCGAAGGGCGAATTGGTATCTTTGCCAGAGGCGAAGATGAGCAAGCGTTTGCCCGGAGCAAGCTTCTTGGTCGGCATGACCCACAGATCGGGTCGATCCGAATCCGTCGTTAGGGACCAGCCAGCCAAGTCCACAGTTTCAGTGCCAGGATTGTAGAGTTCGATCCAGTCAGAGGTATCCTCCTCAGTGTCCATGAGACCCGACGCATTGGCTGCCATGAATTCTGTGATCTGAACCTCGCCGCGCTTGCCCGGCGCCAAAGTCGTCGTCCAGCTTTGAGCGGTATCAAACGGGTTTCCTGCCAGATCCACAATGCCTGCCGTCGATACCCATCTGAAGGTCACCGTGCCTGCTGCCGGCTCGGTGGGAAAGGTGAAAATGTATGGGCCCGCTCCTTCTCCCGTCACTGAGTCGGAAATGATGGCATTGTCACCGTCTATGGTCAGGTCGCCAGCATCGATACCAGTCACCACTTCGCTGAACCGCACTTCGACTTGGGTTAAACGATCGACCGTCGAGCCGGGCAAAGGCACGATGGACTCCAACTTCTGACCTGCCCTCACTGTGCCCATGCCAGGAGGCAAGGTGTCCATCAGCTGATAGGTCCATCCTGTTTCGGGCGTGTAAGCGCCGCTCCCTGAGACCCCAGCGATGCCGTGATCAAAGTCCCAGGAAATGGCGACGTCCCCTGGCAGCGGTTGCGTGAAGGTGAATTCGTAAGGCCCCTTCCCCGAGCCTGACACTTCAGCAGCAGCTTCCGCATTGATGACCAAGTCATTGGCGTCGACGCCAGTGACCGCCTCGTTGAAGGTGACCTTGATTGTGGTCAATGCGGGGACGGACGCGCTGGGAGCTGGCTCGGTCTTGCTGAGAGTCGGGCCAGCGAAAGCAGGCCTCTCACTCCAAAGAGCGACCAGCGCAAGGTAAAAGGAGATCGATTTCAAATTCATGATCGTTGAGAGTCAGAGGATCTTCGGAAGAGAGCCAGAACGCTGGATATCTGATCTAACACTGCTAATTTATGACGGAGTGTCAGGCAAAGGGTGAAGTGATGAAGTTTATCAGATAGCCCGCAGGTTGTGCCAACCTGTTTAAGCTCAAGTACCTCCTGTATCCTAAGACTGGTGAATCTTGTCTTCAAAGAAATATTTTTTATGAGAAACTGATGGTCTTACGAGGACTCAGTTTGGTAACATCTCTCGTTCTACACTCCAACCAAGCCCCTTCATGAAAACTCTACTACTCTACCTACGGCTCACGGCCCTATTCGGCATGATGGCTGTTTCACTGCCTTCGGCATTCGCGCAGTTTACGATCGAAGCTGAAGATTTTAATTACGATAGCGGCCAGTTTATTGATAACCCTACTGCTGGTGATTACTCAGACAAAGGTCTTCAAGCGGGAGCCCCCGGGATCGACTTTAAGGAGAACACACCATCGGCCCGAAGTGCAAGTGATTACCGCAGCCCCCGAGCAGGGAGCCCTGGACTTCCACAAACAGCCACGAGCGATGATGCGGCTCGTGTTGCTGGCACTGCGGATTACGATCTCTCGAGCATTGAACGTGGTGAATGGGTGAACTACACCCGCACGTTTCCTGCTGGTGACTATCGAGTGACGGCTCAGCTGCAAGCCATCGACTTGGCCGAGCCGTTCATTGCCCGTTTGGAGAAAGTCACCACGGACCCCAAGGCACCTACCCAAAACGCAACTGCCTACGGGCTGTTTCTTGGTAGAAATGCCAGTGCTGCCTATGGACCTCTTGAGATGACAGAGATCAACGAGACGCCAGTCACCATCACGCTGAATGGCGAAGAGACGCTTCGGCTCAGTGCTCAATTCGGTAGCTTCAATATCAATTACCTAACGTTCACGCCAGTGGCGGCTGCTCAGCCGATGCCAACGGTGAATATTACAAGTCCTGCGAATGAAATCGGAGTGGCTCCCGACAGCAGTCTTGAGATCACACTCACCCCTGGCAATCCAGAAGAGGTCGCGGCGGTGCAAGTTCTAGCAAATTCACTGAACGGCGACACGGAGGACCTTGGACAGATCGACGCACCACCCTACACGTTGACTTGGGAGGGAGTGCCCGAAGGCACTTGGTTTGTGCAAGGCATCGTGGCTAGCACGAGCGGGCTCGTGGGGGTATCGTCAGAGATCACGATCTTTGCCGATGACACGCCGCCAGAACTGCAGCAAGCCCGTGGCCGCACAATCGAGGACGTTGTCCTGACATTCTCCGAACCGCTGGCTCAAGCCACGGCTGGCGATCCGGCGAACTACAGCATCATCGATGCAGACGGCACTGTGTTAGAAGTGCTTAACGCCGGTGTCACTGCGGATGGTCGAGTCATCCTTGCCACGGCTGTGCAGTCTGTTGGCAAAGGATACACCGTCACGGTGAACAACATCACCGATCCCGCCGGCAATATGCTCCCGAATGACACGACAGCGGAGTTCACCGGCAATGGGCCGCTCTTGCAGACGAGCTTGGGTTTCGTCGTTTTCGAAGCCGAGCAGTATGATCGTAACTTGGACGAGCTTTGGATTGAAGAAACGGAATTTGGAACGCCTTCAGAAGGTGTCTACATGATCGTCCCGAACGGTGGTGGTGGCAGTGAATCGGAAACGAAGTTGGAGTACGACATCAAGTTCGTGAAGACCGGCACCCATTACCTCTGGTATCGGGCGTCCGGTGATTCTGGCAATGATGACTCCGCTTGGCTGCATCTCGATGGCGAACGGCCTGCCGAGCGTCTGGAAAACAATACAGCATCGATGTCAGGATTTGGTAGCACCACAGACTTTGTCTGGGCAAGTAACGCTCAAGACGGCGGAGGCCAGATGTCATTTGATATCGCATCGCCAGGTTTTCATACCATTAGCATCGCTCGACGTGAAGATGGCTCTCGTTTCGATAAATTTGTCATCACGACGGATTCCGCCTTCACGCCTGCGGACCCTGCCTTTGGAGACTTTGGTCCGGCTCTCACACCACGCGAAGGTGAAGAGGTCGTCGGTGGTGGCAATCAGGTTCAGATCACGCTCGATCCCTCCGACGTCTCAGGGGTGGAACATGATGCGATCACCGTGGAAGCGGACGGCTCGGGAACCGAAGGCGAGGTGATTGTCTTCCAATGGCAGCGGAAAGAAGGCGATGCCTGGGCGGACATCCCAGGCGTGACCGGCACGATATTCCCCATTGACCGTGTGGAACTCGATTGGAATGGCGCGATTGTTAGAATGGCGATTCGAGCTGACGGAGCGGAAGCCTTCTCTGGCGAAGCGACGATCAGCATCACTCCGGATGTGATAACTCCTACGTTGCTTGCGGCCAGTGGTAATGGTGAGCGAGTGAACCTCGTCTTCTCGGAGCGACTTGATCCTGTGAGTGCGTCCGCAGTCGCAAACTATCAGTTGAGTGATGGTGCCACAATCACGAGTGTCGATTTATTGCCGAGCCAGACCACGGTCATTCTCACCACTTCGCCTCAGGTTGCCGGAACCAAGTACACGGTGACGGCGAGCAACATCGCTGACCAAGCGGCCACGGCAAATATTCTAACGAGCTCTGAAAGCAAGTTCTACAGTACCAGTGGCGCGCTTTTGCCACAGGGTGAGGATGGCCTGATTGTCTTCGAGGCAGAGAGTTTCACGGAGAATTCCGATGGCTTGTGGATTGAAGACTCTAGTCGCGGAGCTCCATCCGGTGGCATCTCCATGGTCCTTCCCAATGGAGACGGAGGCAATGAAGAGAGCAAGCTGGATTACGAACTGACATTCACTCAGACGGGCGAGCATATTATTTGGTATCGTGCTAGTGGCCCCTCTGGGACGGATGACTCTGCTTGGTTCCACTTGGACGGTGGACGTCCAGAGAGTCGCCTCGAAGGCAATCTGGCCAGCATGACGGGATTCTCCGAAGCGCCTGACTTTGTCTGGCGCAGCAATCCCCAAGAAGGCGGTGGTCAAATGACATTCAACATTCCTGAGCCTGGCGTCTACAAGATCGGATTGGCGAGGCGTGAGGATGGTTCCCAGTTTGATAAATTTGTCATCACCACTGATCCCAGTTTCAATCCCGAGGACTTCGGGCCATTTGGGCCTGCCGAGTCGCGCGCGGGGGCTCCTGAGCTGCCAACGCTCACAATTTTTTCACCGGCGACAGTCGAAGAAGGTGGTGATCTGGTTGTGACACCTGACATTTCACAGACCGAGCGCACCATTGCCAAGGTGGAGTATTTCTCCTCAGGCGAGAAGATTGGTGAATCGACGAGTAGCCCTTTCATATTCACATGGAGCAATGCCCCGGGCGGCTTTTACTCGATCATGGCTACCCTCTTTGACGATGTCGGCGATCAAGTCTCGGCGAGTGACATCGATGTGACGGTCGAAGGTGATGCCGGAGGCGGTGGCGACACTCCCGTCGTCGATGGGGCTGGCAAATCGGTCATTTGGATCACCCAAGTCGACTCGCCTGCGGGTGCCGAGTTCAAGCAACTGCTAGAACAAAGTGAGTTCACCGTGATTGAGTTCATGTATCAGGATCCAACAACAGCCGAGCAAGCGATCTTGAATGCTGCCGATGTGGTGGTGCTCACCCGCAAGACAAGCAGCGGTGACTACAATAATCAGACGTGGGACGAAACGATCACCGCTCCACTTATTCTGATGACCCCTTACCTTTCGCGAGCCAATCGTTGGGCTTGGTTAGGCGGCGATGAACTTATCGATGACACGCCGGAAAGCATTGTGACGGAGGTGCCAGATCATCCGATCTTCCAGAATATTGTCCTCACCGATGGTGTCTCGGAAGGTTGGCATACGGATGTCGATCGTGGCACTTCGGTCACAACCGAGCAGATTGCCAACGGTGGCACTGTCATTGCGTCAGGGAATGGCAACATAATCGTCGCCGAGTGGCCTGCCGATACGGTAGCGGTGGGACCTCGATTGCTCTTCTCCGCTGGCAGCCGCGAGCCCGAAGTTCCCGGCGAAATCACCGAAGCTGGCAAGTTCAACTTGACGGTCGCTGGTGGTCAGGCCTTTCTGAATGCTATCAACTACATGGCAAGCATGGATGGCGCTCAGCCTTCTGGTGATGTCGAGATTAGCGTTTCCCGCACTGCCGCTGGCGTGATGGTGACCTTGTCAGGAGCCGCTGACTTTGATGTCGAATACAGCACCTCCTTGACTGCTGGTTCCTGGTCCGTGATCGCTACCGATGTCACATCCTTCGAGGACACCGATGCCGCACGGATCAATACTAGTAGTGGCTACTACAGAGGCGTCGCGAAATAATCAAGTGTCCGGCCATGCGTAGATGAGCGTCTACCTGGCCATCGATCTAGGGGCGGGAAGTGGCCGCGTCATGGCGATCTCGCATGATGCGACCTCCCTCTCGTTAGAACTAATCCACCGATTCGAATCGCCTGCTGTCGAGGAGAATGGGCATCTGTCATGGGATCTTGATCTCATCTTGAGTGAGATTCAGATTGGCCTCGGGCTGGCGGGGCAAACCTATGGGACCATCCAGAGCATCGGCGTAGATTCTTGGGGAGTTGACTACGCGTGGTTTAATAAGCAAGGCGCACTGTTATCACAGCCGCATTGTTATCGAGATCCACGGACGGAAGGCTTGGTCGAGGATGTCTGTGCCTTGTTAGGTCGCGACGTGATCTTTGAAGAAACCGGGATCCAGTTCATGCCCATCAACACGCTCTATCAATTGCGCGCCGATGGTGAGTTGCCCGAAGAAGCGGCTCGTTTCCTGATGATTGCAGATGTGATCAACTATTGGCTGACCGGGCGCATGGTCTGTGAACGGACGAATGCCAGCACCAGCCAACTCTACAATCCAAGGACGCGGAGCTGGTCTGAGAAACTAGCAAGTGGATTGAAGTTACCGACGTCTGTGTTGCCACCACTGATCGATCCTGGGCAAACAGTTGGACTCGTGAAAAATTCAGAGGTTCCCGTCATCGCTGTTGGCAGCCATGACACCGCGTCTGCGGTTGCTGGTGTGCCGGCAACGAGTGAGTCCTTCGCCTACTTGAGCTGCGGAACTTGGGCCTTGTTAGGCACAGAGATCAGCGAACCGATGATCGCGGATGCGGTCTTGAATCACAATTTCACCAATGAAACAGGCGTTGCCGATACCTTTCGGCTTCTTAAGAACATCAATGGGCTGTGGATCGTGCAAGAGTGTCGCCGCGTGTGGCAAGAATCCGATGGGCAGGAGATCTCATTCGATGAACTCGCTGCCCTCACAGAAGCAGCGCCATCGTTCCAAGCCTTCATCGATCCAGACGATCCCTCTTTCGCCAACCGTGGAGATCATCCCAAAGCGATCCAAGTGTTCTGTGAACAGTCTGCGCAATCGATACCGACATCGCGTGGGGACATTCTCCGAGTCGCCCTTGAAAGCTTGGCCCTGAAAGTGGCAACGACCTTAGATCAATTGGAGACACTGTTACTAAAAAGGCTCGACGTGTTGCACGTGATCGGTGGTGGAGTGAATGATCGTCTACTGATGCAAAGTATCGCCAATGCGATTGAACGACGCGTCATCGCTGGCCCCACAGAAGCCACGGCTCTCGGGAACGCGCTCGTGCAAATGATAGCCTCCGGTGCCATCGACTCTCTGGCGAGCGGTCGCGCACTGCTCGCCAAAGCCATCCCTACCACGATCTACGAACCCAACGCCTACTGGGAAAGCGCTCGGCAACGTTTCCAAAGGATGCTAGAAAGCGAGCACTCATGACCAACGAAGAGACCATCCATCAAGCGTTGAACGGTTTTCAAATTGAAACGCCTTCGTGGGGTTACGCGGACACGGGGACGCGTTTCGGCAAGTTTATGCAGGATGGTGCGGCGATCACCATTGAGGATAAGCTCGCGGATGCAGGACAAGTTCATCATGTCACGGGTTGCTGCCCTCAAGTCGCGGTGCATGTGCTATGGGACTTCAATGCGGAGACCACTCCCGAAACCGTCGGCGACCTCGCCACGAAGCACGGCGTCAAGATTGGATCGATCAATCCCAATCTATTTCAGAATCAGAGTTATAAGCTGGGCTCACTGACCAATCCAGATTTACACATTCGTGACCAAGCGATCGCGCACTGTGTGGACTCCATACAGTTAGGCCAGAAACTCGAAAGCCGGGCCGTCACGCTTTGGTTGGCCGATGGGACAAATTATCCCGGTCAGGACAACATCCGTACACGCAAAGAGTGGCTTGAAGGTGCTCTAGCGGAAATCCACCAGAAACTCAGACCAGACCAGGTCTTGCTCATCGAATACAAACCCTTCGAGCCCGCCTTTTATCATACCGACATTGCCGATTGGGGCATGGCTTTACACTACGCCCGCCATGCTGGTGACAAAGCCAAAGTCCTGGTAGACACGGGGCATCACTACGCCTCGCAGAATATCGAGCAGATCGTTGCCTGGTTGTTAGATGAAAGAATGCTTGGCGGATTCCACTTCAATGATCGTCGCTATGCTGACGATGACCTTACTTTGGGATCGATCGACCCTTACCAGATCTTCAGGATATTTCACGAGATCTTCTCCTACGCCTTCGACTCCGGGAGAATGCCACAGATCGAATACATGATCGATCAATCACACAATCTCAAACCAAAGATTGAGGCCATGATCCAAACCGTCATGACCGCGCAGGAACTCTATGCCAAAGCATCGCTCATTGATCAAGGGGATTTGCATGGATGGCAAGTGCGCGGCCAAATCATCGATGCCGAGCGCACGTTAAAGCGCGCCTTCGACACCGATGTTAGACCTATCGTTGCAGACTGGCGCAAATCGCACGGTCTTCCAGAAGCCCCACTCGACGCCTTCCGCCAAAGCGGGTATCAAGAAATCGCCGCCGCCGATCGCAAGAAGCGCCGCGAAACCACGGGAATCCAGCAATCTTCGAGTTACGCCTAACAAAGTGGCTGAGACCAGAGATGACCCGTAGAAGCATTTCAGGTTGTGACCGCATTCAGCTAGGGCACATTATGCCTCCTCCCTATGAATCAGCCGCTGCTTCTCGTTTGTCTCTCCGTTCTCTACACTTCGTCTCTCCGCGCAGAGATCATTGGCATCAATTTCCAGGGAAACGAAACGAATGCGAGTAGTCCCAACTTGCTCAGTCCAAGTGATGCCGTGGGCGAGATCGCGGCCGCGAACTGGAACAATGCCAGTGGCGCGACAGGCTCCATAAGCAACGTCAAGGACGACTCCGGCTCGACGACAACGATCGACGTGACCTGGGCCGGACAGAACACGTGGAGTTGGGAAAACTCTAGTCGATCCGTCCCCACGGCAGCGGCAGGCGCGATGTTCAATGGCTACCTAGATACCAGTGGCAATAATGGCAGTCATTCGATCACAGTCAGTCAAGTGCACTATGCGCATTACGATGTCTATGTCTACTGCGATGGCGAGAACATTGGCTCAAGCCGTCTAGCAAGCTACCGCATGAACGGCGGGGCGCCGATCTGGATCAATGACAGTGCGAACTGGAATGGAACCTACGTGGAAGGCACTGGAACAAGTTCAGGCAATGCCACGTCCGGGGCGAACCATGTGCACTTCAAGAACCTCACAGGCCCCTCGCTCACCTTCACCGCCACAGCAGAAAGCTTTCGTGCCGCCGTGAACGGCTTCCAGATTGTGGAAACGACGCCCATTCCTGGTCTGCCAGAAGTCGCGACACTTCCGGCCACATCGATAACGACAACAACGGCCACCATGAATGGCGATCTCCTCGACAATGGCGAGGGCTCTGACAGCGCCTTCCTCACACTTTACTGGGGAACCACGGATGGCGGTGGCGTCGCGGGCGATTGGACTAACAGCACCTCCGCAGGTTCGCGGACATCGCCTGGGACCTTCGACATCGCCCTATCTGCATTCGCTCCCAACACGACTTACTTCTACCGGGCCTTTGCCAGCAACGCTGTCGGCACCGATTGGGCCACTACGAGTGTGAGCTTTCAGACACCTACGGCGCTGGCCAACGTGCAGAATATCCCGGCGAGCAATCTTCTCGCGTCCAGCGCCACCGTCGGTGCCCAAGTCATTGAAAACGGGGGTGGTGATCCCGTTGTCACCCTTCACTTCGGCAACAACGATGGTGGCACCACGGCTGGACAATGGGACAACACGGTTGTCTTAGGTTCCCCGGGCTCGGCCGCACTTAGCGCTTTGTTAGCGAGCACCACTTATTATTTCCGTGCGCAAGCGACGAATGCAGCTGGCGACTCTTGGGCACCCGCGACGAGTTCCTTCACCACCTTGATGGCCACTCTGCCTAGCATCGTGACCAACGCAGCCACTGGCCTTCAGGGAAACTTCGCGACGCTGAATGGCACCGTCACCGAGACGGGAAATGATCCCCCATCGGTAAGCTTCTTCTACGGGACAGTCGATGGAGGTACCTTTGTCAGCAATTGGCAAGCCATCGCGCCAGTTGGTGTCGTCACGAGTGGCTTTGCGAGAGTCGCCAAAGGGCTGCAGCCTCTCACCACCTACCACGTTCGCACCCGCGCCATGAATGCGGCGGGTGAAGCGTGGGCGCCCGCATCCACCACTTTCACCACCCCTATCCTGACATTGCCCTCGATCGTGACCAATGAGATTCACTACGACGAGAGTGACAAGACCCTCCGCGCCGAGTTCATCGAGCTCCACAATCCTAGCGCTATTACCGCCGACTTGAGCGGCTACGCCTTTACCAAGGGGATCGACTACACTTTCCCCAACGGCACGACCTTGCCTGCAGGTGCTTACCTCGTGGTCGCCCAAGATCCCGCCACGATGCAGTCTCACTTCGGCTACGCATCGGCCATGGGCCCATTTGCTAACGGAAGCAGACTGAAGAACTCGTGCGAGACCATCACGCTACAAGATCCCGGCGGCAACACGATCGACGAAGTCGACTACGCACTCGGGTGGCCGTGGCCCACGGTCGGCCAAGAGGTCGGTTCGCCACTTGCGAGCCCCTCGATCGAATTGATCGGTCCTTGGCTAGACAACAACCTCGCTGGAAGTTGGCGTTCTTCGGGTTTTGAGAGTGCCAATCGCGCGCCAACGCCAGGAGCGGCCAATCGTTCCCTGACCACAAACGCGCCCCCTCAGATGCGCCAGGTGAATCACGCTCCTGTCGGTCGGGTCCTTGGCCAAGACAAATCCATCCTCCCAGGCGAGGCCGTCATCATCACCGCCAAAGTGACCGATCCCAATGGCGTCGCTTCGGTCATGCTGGAGTATCAAGTCGTCGAGCCCGGCGACTATCTGAAACACGACGATCCGCGCTACACGACCGAATGGACCTCTATTTCTATGCTAGACAATGGCACCGGCGGCGACGCCTTGGCCGCAGACGGCTCTTACACCGTGACCTTACCAGGAGCCCTACAAACTCATCGTCGACTCATTCGCTACCGCATCGAGGCCGTAGATAGCGTCTCAGCTAGTGTGCGTGGGCCGTATGCCGATGATCCCAGCCGCAACTTCGCCTACTTCGTCTACGGCACGCTGCCGACCTGGAACGCTGGCGGTACGGCCTACAACTTTACCGAACTCGAGCCCGTGCCAGTCTATCATTTGATCACGACACGCGAGGATCACGAAGAATCTCAACACATCCCCGATACCTCGACCAGCGGTTACACTGGCAGTGACTATCTTTGGGGCGGCACGGTCATCTACGAAGGCAAGGTCTACGATCACGTCCCCTTCCGCGCACGTGGTGGCGTGTGGCGCTATGCCATGGGCAAGAACATGTGGAAGTTCAATTTCAACCGAGGACAGCTTCTCGAAGCTCGAGACAACTACGGCAAGAAATATACGAGTGCATGGGACAAGCTCAACTTCTCGTCGCTCATCCAGCAAGGCAACTTTGGGCAGCGTGGTGAACAAGGCCTCTTCGAAGGCGCAGGATTCAAATTGCACCATTTGTTAGGCAATTCAGCACCCGATACGCATTACGTGCATTTCCGCATCATCGAGTATGCCAATGAATCGGGGCTCACCGCCTCCCCCTACGATGATGACTTTCGAGGGCTCTACATGGCGATCGAACAGCTCGATGGCAAGTTTCTCGATGCTCATGATTTGCCGGACGGCAACCTCTACAAGATGGAAGGCGGTAGCGGTGAGCTGAACAATCAGGGAGCCACGCTTCCCAAGAACAAGTCCGATCTGAATGCCTTCCTTGGAGCCTTTGACGGGAGCACAGCAACGGCTCAATGGTGGCAAGACAACCTCGTGCTCGACGACTACTACAATTTCTACGCTGCCATCACCGCCATTCATGACAATGACATTGCCTTTGGGAAGAACTACTTCTTCTACCATCGCCCGGTCGACGCTCTCGATCCTCACAGTAACAAATGGCAGGTGATCAATTGGGATCTCGACCTCACTTGGACCACGACCTACCAACTCAACAGCGCTCCCGATGATCGCCTAGACCAAGACGTGTTAGCCATTCCAGAATTCGCTCAGGATTATCGGAATCGCATGCGCGAGGTCCGCGATTTACTCTTCAACACAGATCAGACAGGCCTCTTGCTTGATGAGATCGCGCAATTCGTCCACAGCTCTGGCGAACTCTCCTTCGTCGATGCGGACAAAGCCATGTGGGACACCAACCCCATTCTAACATCCAGCCACATCGACTCTGGTAAAGCCGGGCACAACAAGTATTGGGAATCCACCACCCCACGCAGCTTTGCCAACATGGTGCAACATTTGAAAAACTACGTCGCCACGCGGTCGAGCTACATTGATACCAACGTCCTCACTGACGATGCCCAAGTGCCTAACACGCCAACGATCACCTATACTGGTGAATCAGGCTATCCCGTGAATCAGCTACAGTTCACCTCATCGACCTACGCCAGCCCCAGCGGATCCGCCTTCGCAGCCATGGAATGGCGTCTCGCAGAGATCACCCCACCTGCCATGTTGACGACGCTGGCTCCACCGAAGTACGAAATCCAGGCGGATTGGGAATCAGATGAACTCACCACCTTTTCGGCAAGCATCTACATCCCCACACTCGTCAAACCAGGGGGAACTTACCGCGCCCGCGGGCGTCACCGCGACGGCGTCGGGCGTTGGGGGCATTGGTCCGATCCCGTGGAGTTTGTGACCACGGCTCCGGACCTGACACCATACACCACAGACTTACGCGTCACCGAACTTCACTATCATCCCAGCGATGCCACCCTCGCTGAGCAATCCATGGGATGGACAACCTCCGACTTCGAGTACCTCGAGCTGAAGAACCTCGGCCCCGTGACCATCGACCTTACCGATGTGCGTTTCACCAAGGGAATCGACTTCGACTTTCCTCCAGGAACGCTGCTCAACGCGGGCAGCTATGTGCTCGTGCTGAAGAACCAAGCGGCCTTCGAATCACGCTATGGCACCGAACTCCCCATCGCGGGTGAATGGGCTAGTGACAACAAGCTGAGCAACGGTGGTGAGAATGTGAAGCTCTCCTTTGGCGCAGGCATCACTCTGATAGAGTTCACCTACGATGACAAGGCCCCGTGGCCCAACGAATCTGATGGCACAGGCTTCAGCCTCACCCTGCATCGTCCAGAAGACAGCCAACCCGCCGACCACGCCAACCCCCTTGCCTGGCGGGCCAGTGCGACGTCCTCTGGTTCTCCCGGTACCGATGATCACATCTCCTTCTCCACATGGGCCGCAGACAACAACATCGGAGCCGGCGCATCACCCACGGCAGACCCTGATGAAGACGGCATCCACAACCTCTTCGAATATTTCCTAGCATCCTCCCCAACAGTCCCCTCCGAAGAAGCCTGGCCAGATGGCGACAACGTGCCGCTCACAATCAGCGCCATCACCGAGAACTACTTCACACTCACCTTTCGCCACCAGACCTCCGCAAATGATGTGAACTACGTCGTCGATCTGTCAGACGACATGATCACGTGGGACCTGGACTCGGGCGTTCTCTTCTCCCGGACCTTCCACCCGGACAGCACCGCGACAGACGTGTGGCGCGCGCCGATGCCCAGCGTAGATCCCACCGTGCGAAAGTTTATTCGACTGAGGATTCAGACCGCCCCGTGAACACTGACCATTCATTGCCAAATTTGCTAATATACTGCCCATACCATGCCTGAATTCCAACACGTCCATCACCTCTGGGATGATGACCACGCCGCCACGCTCGATCCAGTCGAGCAATTAGTCTATCGATCCAGTCTACTCGGCAGCGATCTGCGGATCACCAATACGGGAGGAGGTAACACCTCCTCAAAGATCACCGAGAAGGATCCTCTGACCGGTGAGGACACCGAAGTACTCTGGGTGAAAGGTTCTGGTGGTGATTTGCGGACTTCTAAGCGCGCGAATTTCTCTTCGCTCTATCAGAACAAGCTCATCGACTTGCAGCGGCTCTATGCCAAGACCGAGCCACGTGGGGTGAAGACAGAGATCGAGGATGCCATGGTGGGCATGTATCGCCACTGCACCTTTGATCTCAATCCACGCGCCTCTTCCATTGACACCCCACTGCACTCGTTCGTCCCTTACAAACATGTCGATCACATGCATCCGAATGCCTTCATCGCGATCTCGGCATCGAAACGTTCGGAGGAGATCACCCAAGAAATCTATGGTGATGAGATCATCTACACCTCTTGGCAGCGCCCTGGATTCGATTTGGGCTTGGTCCTGCAAGATGTTTGTGAGAAGCATCCCAAGGCCAAGGGCGTCAACCTCGGCCAACATGGATTGATCAACTGGGCTGATGATGGCAAAGCATGCTACGATCTCACGTTGGAACTCACGGAACGCGCTGCCTGCTACATTTCAGAGCGCGATCAGGGAACAGCGACCTTCGGCGGCGAGAAATACGGCGCCTTGGATCCTGAAAAAGCACGTGCCCTCACCTGCGAACTGCTGCCGTGGTTCCGGGGTCAGATCAGCCAACAACGGCGCTTCATTGCCACCGTGCAGGCAGATGAGAACGTGCTGCGGTTCGTGAACAGTCACGATGCAGCGCGATTGGCAGGCATGGGAACCTCCTGCCCCGATCATTTCTTACGCACGAAAATCAAACCGCTCTTTGTCGATTGGGATCCAATCAAGGACTCCTTGGAAACGTTGCGTAAGAGCGTGTTAGAGGGAATGAAGCAGTATCGCCTTGACTATACGGCTTACTATGAGCGCTGTCGCCACACAGATTCGCCTCCCATGCGGGATCCGAACCCAACGGTCATCTTGATTCCGGGCTTGGGCATGATTTCTTGGGGTAAGAACAAGTCAGAATCCAGGGTGACCGCTGAGTTTTACAATTGTGCGATCAAAGTCATGCGCGGCGCCGAAGCGATCGATGAGTACGTCGCACTCCCTCAACAGGAAGCCTTCGACATCGAATACTGGGCACTCGAAGAGGCCAAGCTGCAGCGTATGCCGCCGGAAGCGGAGTTCGAGCGGAAAGTCGTTGTTGTGGTAGGAGCCGGCAGCGGGATTGGCAAGGAGACGGCTGAACGCATGGCTCACGAAGGCGCGCATGTCGTGTGTGCCGATGTCAGTGAAATTACCGCACGCGAAACTGCCGAAGGCATTTCCGCACGGATTGGTGTCGGGGTAGGAGTTGCAGGCACGGGTTTGTCAAATTGCGGCAAGGCCATCGGCCTTGCCTGTGACGTGACAGATCGCGCAAATGTTCAGGCAATGTTAGCAGATGTCTGTTATGCCTACGGCGGACTCGATCACGTCGCCGTCACGGCAGGCATCTTTGTTCCACCGGATACCTCAGGTAGAATCGGCGATGAGATGTGGGCGACTACCTTCGCCATCAATACGACTGGTATTTACACCATCGGCGAAGAAGCCAAGGCGATCTGGAATGCCCAGCAACTGACTGGCAGTTTCGTCGCCACCACCAGTGCCAATGCCGTAGTCGCGAAGAAAGGGAGCGTCGCCTATGATGCGAGCAAGGCTGCCGCCAATCACATTATTCGCGAACTCGCGGTCGAGTTAGCACCTTTAATTAGGGTCAACGCCGTGGCTCCGGCCACTGTGGTCGCTGGAAGTGCCATGTTTCCACGCGATCGCGTCATCGCTTCACTCACGAAGTATGCGATCGAGTTCTCAGAAAACGACACCACGGAAGCCTTGCGAGATCGACTGGCGCAGTTCTATGCCGAGCGCACCCTCACAAAGTCGCCGATCACACCAACCGATCAGGCAGAGGCCATTCTCTTCCTCCTCAGCGAACGTGCTTCTAAGACCACGGGTCAGGTTCTCGCGGTGGATGGCGGCTTGATCGAAGCCTTTCTGCGTTAGGGATTTACAGAATCCGCCACGATCTCTTAGAATTGGGCCATGAGCGACGCCACAAACGAATTTGAACGGGAGCGGGTGCCCGATCACGCCTTGAAAGGTCCCAAGAAATTCTGGGGCATGTATGCAGGCGAGCACACGGCGGGCACCGAGTTCATGATCGGGCCGATGTTCCTTGCGGGAGGCGTCGGCGTCTTCGATCTCTTCGTCGGGCTCTTGTTAGGGAATCTGCTCGCGGTTCTCATGTGGCGTTATGTCTGCACGCCGGTGGCCATGGAATCCAGGCACACGCTTTACTATCAGTTGGAGAAGATCGCCGGTCGCAAACCCGTCGTGCTTTACAATCTTGCTAACGGAATCCTCTTCTGTTTCCTCGCCGGAGCAATGATCACCGTTTCAGCCACAGCGGTGATCCCTGCGCTACAGAGTGTCGGCATTCCTTTGGAGGTTCAGCAGCCTAACTTGGGCGACACCTTGCCACCGGGCCCCGCCTGGATCATCATCGTGCTCATCATTGGCGCCGTGATCGCCTTCATTGCAGCGAAAGGCTACGAGAGTGTCGCACTTGTGGCGAACATCGCGGCACCGTGGTTGATCTTGATCTTCGTCGCTTGCGCGGTGGTGACCCTGCCAAAGCTCGATGCCAGCTCAGCTGCCGAGATTTGGAAAGGCGGCGAACCACTCGCGGGCTCTATCAAACTCACCTTCTGGCACGTGTTGATCTTTGGGTGGTGCTGCAATGCTGCCATGCATATGGGAATGTCAGACCTTTCTGTGTTGCGTTATGCGCGCAACGCAAATTCAGGCTGGGCACCAGCAGCAGGCATGTACATCGGCCACTTCGTCGCCTGGATCGCAGCCTCCATTCTCTTCGCCTACGAAGTGCAAACCAACCCTACCGACCCTCAAAGCGCTCCCGGTCCCATGGTGAACAACGCCATCGGCTTTGCCGGATTGATCTGTGTGATTGTGGCAGGTTGGACCACGGCCAATCCGACCATCTATCGCGCTGGTTTGGCCTTTCAAGGCATCTTTCCCAAGGCCTCTCGCGTGAGAATCACTCTGGTTGCCGGTGCGGTGGCGACCATCGCAGGCGTGTTCCCAGCGGTCGCTATGAAGCTGCTCGATTTCGTCGGCATCTACGGAACCGTCCTCGCTCCGGTGGGTGCGATCATCTTCATCAATCATCGTTTCGCTAAGAAGCCTGGCTTCATTGCCAACTATGCCGAAACGACCGGTTCCAGCATGAATGTCGCCGTTCTGCTAGCTTGGTTGATCCCTGTGGGAATCTGTCTCTTCGATTTCTTCGTCACGAAACGCATCTGGCCATCCTTCATGGCTGTGCCCGCTTGGCTTGCCTGCGGCGCGCTCTATCTCGTCTTCAGCAAGTCGCTGCTTCGCTCAACTCCGTCTAACCATACGTCATGATTACCACTGCCAAAGCCATCTCTTGGTCCTCTCTGGTGGGACTGACCCTTGCACCGCCCATTCTCTTTGCCACAGGCGCCATCAACGAGAGCACGCTCAAACTCCTCATGCTCATCGGCACCGTGATCTGGTTTGTCGCCACCCCCATCTGGCTCAAGCGCGATCCATCCTAATCCTCACGAAGCCATGGCGCTCATTCGCAAAGCCTTTAAGATGGCCGTGCATCCTGACAAGCACGCCGAATACGAACAACGCCATCGCCCCATCTGGTCGGAACTGGAGGCCACTCTCAAAGAGCACGGCGTGCACTCCTATTCCATCTTCCTCGACGAGGAAACGCACACCCTGTTCGCCTACGCAGAGATTGAGAGCGAAGAATGTTGGCAAGCCATCGCACAAACAGAAGTCTGTCAACGCTGGTGGGCCTCCATGAAGGAACTCATGCCATACAATCCTGACAGTAGCCCGGTGGCAACGCCATTACGTGAGGTTTTCCGTCTTGATTGAGTCATCCTCACACGAGTGGTTTCTCATCTCAGATTCACCTTGGGCTTGGTTATTCTTAAGCTTCGCATAGCGAGCAGTTTGCGTGGCCACACAGGTGACAATGCTATTCTCACGCACCTTCGGAAGGCACACGGTTCTACGACCGCGATACGTACGATCCGGTAAGCCGTTCTCACGCTCGCCGATTTCTTGGAGCGGCCGTCTGTCGTCGCGATTCGACTCCAACGCATTCATGCTCAAGGATGCTATCGCTCCTCGGCAAAGAAATCGCTCAAATCTTCTCCTCCAGCAATCGTATAATAGAAATTATCCGAACCAAGAATCTTCGTTAGTGTTTTTACAACTTTGTTGCTAAATGCCAGAGTATCATGCGGCCCTTGGAAGTAATGGGGTTTGCCATCGTGTCCGAATGTGTAGGAGGAATCGCACTCTCCCGGATCGATTCCGCCCATGACGCGCCACGCCTTTTTGAAATCCAAGTGAGGCTTGAATCCCAGTCTGCTGGAGTAGCTCACAGCTTCGGTAACCAGCTTGCGGGCACAACTCACCGATATCTGCTTGAGAGGAGCCTGTTGCTCCATGTCATCGAGCATCTCCTGATACTGTCCGGGGTGAAGCCTCTTATACATGGCATTTTTAACGCCCAGACACCAGACATCGACGAGGAACATACCGCATTCGACCTCACCCGATCCTTTGAATCGAGCGACCACCACATTACCCATTCCGAGTTCGAAAAGGCTCTCCGGAATATGCGCTTCACTTGGCTTCTTTGGCATAGGAGATCCAATAGCTCTCAGACCGGCCCGAAGTCAAGTAGACAACGGCTTGGCCGAGTTACCCCTCCCAAAGGTGATCGCAGATCTTGCGACGCAATGAGGCTGGGCGGCCTAGCGTCGCATCACAAGCCGAGGATCCCTGGCAGCCACGTGGATAGTTGTGGCACATACGTGATTAGCAGCAGCCCAATGACCATCGCGCCGAAGATCGGGAGCAACGGTTTCACCAAGCGATCGATGGGAATCCCGCCAACGCTGCAGCCTACGAAGAGGCACGTACCCACGGGTGGGGTGCAAAGACCGATGCAGAGATTGGCGATTAGCAGAATTCCGAAATGGACGGGCGACACGCCGAGATCGATCACGACTGGAAGGAAGATCGGCGTGAAGATGAGCACGGCGGGTGTCATGTCCATGAAAGTGCCGACGACTAACAACAACGCGTTGATGATCAACAACGTGATGATGGGATTCTCCGAAATCTGTAGGAGCGCGTTGCTCACAGTCTGGGGCACGCTTTCGTAGGCGAGCACCCAGCTCATGGCTTGGCTGGCGCCGACGAGGATCATCACGATCGAGGTTGTCTTCACGCTCTGTAGGAGAATGCGAGGGATATCGGCCAATTTCACTTCGCGGTGAACGACGATGCCTAACAAGAGGGCGTAAGCCACGGCAATGGCAGAGGCTTCTGTCGGTGTGAAGACGCCCCCTAGAATGCCGCCCAGGACGATGATGACCAACAGCAAGCTGGGGAGAGCGCCGAGCAAGGCTTTGGGGAGGGAAGTGGTCGGCAGGTTACTGCTCTGGAGGTGATTGCCTGCCTTCCGGACAGAGAACCAAGCGGCCGTCATGATGAGTAATCCCATGAGCAAGCCTGGCAGAATGCCCGCCATGAAGAGCGCTGCCACCGAGACGTTTCCGGCCACCACAGCGTAGACGATCATGATATTACTAGGAGGAATGAGCAATCCCGTGGTCGCCGAGGCGGTTGTGAGGGCGACGCTGAACTCTTTGCTATAGCCCTTCCTCGCCATCTCCGGAATCATGAATCCACCAATGGAAGAGACGGCTGCGGTGGCTGAACCTGACACGGCGCCGAAGAGCATGCAGGTCACCGTATTCACATAGCAGAGTCCGCCGCGATAGCGTCCCACGAGGGCATTCGCCATGTCCATGAGCCGACTGGCCATGCCACCTTCCTTCATGAGGAGTCCTGCTAGGACAAAGAAGGGGATCGCAAGGAGTGGAAAGCTCGCGATGCCTGTCGACATGCGCTGAGCGACCACGTAACCGGTGGGCACATCGCCGACGGCATAGATGGTGAGCGCCGTGGAGATGCCGATGCAGAACGCAATCGGGACGCGCAGCACTAGCAACGTGATGAAGCTCGCTAGAAGGATAAGAATCTCAGCGTCCATCTCGATACAAGGCGATTGCGTGTTGAATGGCAAACAATGCGAACAAGACACCCGCCAGTGGTACTGCTAGATAGACATAACCAAGTTTCCAACCCAGGGCCGGTGAAAGCGATCCATCGGCGAGCGTGGTCGTCACCAGAGTCCAACCACCACCAATCAACGCGTAACATGTGAAGAGGAGTACCAGCCCCTCCACACAAAGCGCCGCCAGCTTTCCGGCTGTGGGATCTAACTTATTCACGAAGTAATCCACCCCCAGATGCCCGCGTTCACCATAGACCAGGCCAGCCCCGATCAGAGAGATCCACACGAGCAAGAAGATGGCCAACTCCTCCGTCCAACGGCTCTGCGTGCCCAGGGCGAAACGGGAAAACACGCCCCACAGCACGTCCAGCGTGAGCAGGGCCATGCCAATAATGAGCAGCCACTCAAGAAACTTGATGAAGCGAATCGTGATCATTTCACTAACGATATCTGCTTCACGTGCTCACCAATGGGCGTGCCATCGAACTGCCGATAGAGCCCTGCCACCTTCTTCTGAAAGGGTTCCTTAGCTGGGCGATGCACGGTCACGCCGGCTGCTATCACGCGCTCCAGGGATTCCTCAGTCTTGCGTTTCCACAAGTCGCGTTGGAAGACGACGGACTCATCGGCCGCTTGTTGTAGCCATTGTTGTTGTTGCGAGGTGAGATTGTTCCAGATCTTTCGGCTGACGAGCACCATGTCAGGAATCCGCGCATGTTCGTCCAGAGAGTAGTGCTTGGCCGCCTCATAATGACGGCTCGTATCGAAAGACGGTGGATTGTTCTCTGCGCCATCCACCGTGCCCTGTTGCAGCGCGGTGTAGAGTTCGCCAAACGGGATCGGCGTCGGCGAGCCACCCATTTCCGAAATCAAATCCATGGCCATCTTACTGCGCATCACACGAACTTTCTTTCCCTTCAAATCATCGGGCGTGAGAATCGGTCCATCGACAGTGTAAAAACTCCGGCTACCACTATCATAGTAGTTCAGCCCTTTGATTCCCACATCCTCACCAAGATCGAGCATCGCTTTCCCGATCTCACCATCGAGCACCTGCCAGTAATGTTCTTCATCGCGGAACAAATAAGGCAGACCGAACAAGGCCATTTCTCCAATGTACCCTTCCATCGCCGCCGTCGATGTCTTCACCATCGCCACGGCACTGCGTTGAAGCTGTTCAATGCTCTCCGTCTCCGAGCCTAACTGACCATTCGGAAAGATCTCAATCTTCATCGTACCGCCCGAATTCACATCGAGACGATCGGCCATGAACTCAAGCGCTTGATGCACCGGATGCGATTGATCTAGAACATGCGCCAACTTCAGCACGGTCCTGTTCTTTCCGCCCGATCCACCCTGACGATCCGAATGGCTGAGAATCGAGAACGCCACGGAGCTCCCCAGGATTCCTAGAACCAACCCTAACGCGAGAAACGAAACTGCTTTTCTATCCACGTCTGAAAGATTGAGCGCTAACCGTCCTGCCAGGCAAGTAAGATCGACAAAGAACGAACGGCATCATGCATTCCAATCAGATGATACGTTTGATGAACTGGAGTCGAATCAAGCAGCCCCGTTTCCAAAGCTAAAGGGACGTTATCGTTTACCAACTAGGCGAATGTTAGCCTTGGGCGGTTTCGCCATGCCGTCGCCTAGGTAGAAGCTTGGATGCGGGGGCTTGTTGTAGACCACATTCTGCCAGGCGATGCCTAACCGATACTGAGGATCGTGCATCAAGGTCGGAATGCGGTGGTCGGTTGGGATCGTCGTGGTGTAGAGACGCAGAGACTTGCCGTCGGGAGCGGAGAGTAGGATCTCTTCTCGCCAATCACCGATGAAGTCGCCCATGAGATTCGGCCCGCGTCCGCCTCCGCGACTGCCGGTCTCTAACAAGGTCTCTTCCTTCTCCGTCTCCCAATTCCATTTGGTCACGCGCGAACGCCTGTCTAACAACTCGCGCAAGAGATCGCCGTCCCACCAAATTGCGAAGTCGGAAGTTCGCGGATTGCGCCCGATGATCTCCCCCGAGGCATTGCGCAATCTGCTGGGGCCGCCCCAGGATTCATAGCCGCGATGTCTGGGATCAATGTCAGCCGCGAGACCCGAGCCGACGTCGATTCCAGGTGCGATCGTCCAGATCGCCTCGCCGTTGCGTGCGTCGTGCATGCCGACTCCAGGCGTTTGAAATCTCACCGTGCGGTCTTCATTCTCGGTGATCAGAAAGGTCTCGAGCCCTGGACGATCCGGGTAGAAATCGCCGATGTGCATGGAGTCGCCATGGCGGCGGCCCGTGGAGTAGAGGCCTTCACCATTGTCATCAATGACCATGGCTTGGTAAACGATCTCATCTTTGCCATCGGCATCGACATCAGCGACTGAAATCGAATGCCCACCCATGCCAGAGAAGGGCGACGCATCCTCGTAGGGTGGGTAGCTCGATTTGGAATCGAAGGTCCAGCGATTGGTCAACTTGCCATCACGCCAATCCCACGCTGCCATGACAATGCGGCCATACACGCCCCGACACATGACAACGCTAGGACGCTCCCCATCCAAGTAGGCGACACAAGCAAGAAACCGATCACAACGGTTCCCGTAATTGTCATTGCCACCATTCCCGCCTTTGCCACCCCAACCATCGATCGGGTATCTGTTAGGAATATAATCGACCGTCTTCAACGCAGCACCGGTCTTGCCATCGAAGATGGTGAAGAACTCGGGCCCATCCAGAACGCGCCCATAACGTTTGTCGTCTTCATCAAGAACTCGATAGTCCTTGCTCGCATCGCCAATGACTTTGCTCACGCCGTCCACAGTGCCGTCGGCTGTCTTGCAAGCCATTTCGGCACGCCCATCGCCATCCAGATCGTAGACCATGAACTGCGTGTAGTGCTGTCCATCGCGGATATTCTTCCCAAGATCGATGCGCCACAGATGCGTGCCATCGAGTTCATAGGCATCAAAGATCGGCGTGCCCGTGATCCCTTGATGCGAGTTGTCCCGAGCACGAGACGTTTGATGCAAGACGATCTCATACTCACCATCGCCATCCAGATCGGCGATTGAGGCATCACCAGGCTTGTAGTCAGGAATGAGTTTGATAGGAATCTCAAGATACGACGTGTCCCAGGTTCGCACCTGCATCGAGGCATCGAGTTCCTTGCCCTTAAGCACGGGCCTCACAAAGTATTGCAGGCCTTTGATAGGATCCAGCAGATTGGTCGCGCCGCTCATCGGCTCGGCATTGACAAGAACGGGAACCCCATCATCTATGCTTCGATAGACATTGAAGGCGAGTTCGTCGGGCTCGGTGCCTAACAACCGCCAGCTGACAAACACGCCGCTATCTTGAGCAACGGCGACCACCCCACGCGTCAGATTCTCCATCTGACGTTGAGCTGAGGCATAGGGAGCTGCGAGGAGACAACAGAGGAGAGGAAGTATTCGATTCATGATGTTAAGTTATGCGATCGGATCCTGACAGGTTCTCTGCCAGATAGGCGCTATGTAGATGCGAGACTTCTGTCGCATCTTAGAGAGAGTGTGCTTGCGCCGAAAGCTCACGAACATTGAGAGATGTGATTCTTCTGCGAAGCAATGCGCCCCCCGGGACACGACAAGAGTGTCGTGTCTACATTAGGCGTCCGATTCATGATTTTGTTATACCTCGTTGTGAGGAATTCGTTTTGAGGATGAGCAAGGAGACTGCTTGTCTTGGCAGGGTGATCGAAAGGGTTCGGCTCTCGGAACCGAACGGGATCTCTTTCGACTCGCCCAACTGCGCCAACCGGCCTGCGGCTTCGAGTTTCGCGTAGTCCTCCGGCGTCGGTTTCTGTGGGCAACCCATGCGTTTCCATGCGGAAAACGCGTTGCTGTGCATCTCGTCGATCCGATAATGTTTCAATGAGGACGATTTCACGTTATCAGAGAGCCCATCGATCAAGAGATCAATGAATGCATCCGATCCTGGCAAATCGTCATCATGATAATGCCAGAGCATGATCGCCACAATATCGCCATTGACACTAGCCAACCCAGCGATGTCTGCCTCCTTACGTACGCCATTCTCCATGATCTCGTCCAAGGGCACCTCGACACTGCTCGCGACCGGAACGCGATTGCCTGACATCTTGCTAAACATACGAAATACATTGAGCACTGGTTTATCGAGACCATTGGACGCCAGGGCGCGGAACCCCGCGAAGTAGTCCTGGTCTTCGAACTCGAACGCCCAGGTCAAGGCGCCCTCAAAGTTCACGCCATGCCGATCGGCAAGGTCGTGTTTCCGAGCAAAGCTCGCCGCCGTGTAGCTGGAATACATGGTGCCATTCCGATAGGCCAATTGATCCCCCTGACACGCGGCACAGCCCTCCGGATCGGATTCACCAATGATGATTGGCTTATCGATCAACTCCGGGTACGACGCGACGATCCCAAAGCCGTCGTCGATCGTGCGCAGTTGATTCGCAATCCCCATGCGCACATGACCATCGACAAACTTGGGACTGCCTTTGGCATGAAAGGAAACAAAGTCTAACGGTGACCCAACTTTTCCCGTGGCGTGATTCGTGCCACGCAGGCAGTGCTCAAAGAACTCGCGCGAGAAATTAGCGCCACTACCTGCGGTGTCTGCCCCTCCAACCTTCGCAGTCGGCAAGGCACGGCGAACGGCATCAATCGTGTAGTCATTCAGCTTCCGAAACTCCTCCGGTGTGCCGCGCCAGTAGCCAATGTTAGGCTCATTCCATGTCTGCCAATACCAGGCCTCCACTTCTTCACGACCATACTTCTCCACGCAGTGTTTGACCCATTGATAGACCAGCTCGGCCCACTTGTCGTAGTCCTTGGGTGGATAGGCCCAGCCAGTGTAGATCTCGTCATACTTCGCCTTCGGCGTCCAGGCATGTTGATAGGGTTCAGGCTTCGCCGAGAGCGCTTTCGGCATGAACCCGATCTCAGCATAGGGCCGGACACCATGTGCCAGATACGTGTCAAAGATACGATCCAGAATCGTCCAGTCATAGATCGGATTCCCATTTGCATCTTCATTATACACGCCCGTCGATCCCCATTTCAATGCAGGGGTGCCATCCCCAGAGCAGAGCAAACTGTGCGCTCGGAAATAGACACTCTGAGGCTTCATCTCGCCAAGCTCCCCGATCAGCTTCTTGCCGTGACGCATGTAGGCGTAGTTAGGCTCATCCGCTCCAAAGAACCGCCAGATATCTCGCAATGGTCCCAGCGGCTTTGCCACATCCACTCGCATCTTCACCGGAATGGTGACCGCCTCTTGGCAAAAGAGGTTGCTAAGCGGACACCAGCTGATGACAAGGGCGATGAGGATGATCTTAGAATTCATAGGGGATGACAGGCGCTCGTGAAGCAAGGATATCTTAAGTCCTCAGACCACGAGCGTTTTAGCAGCCGCAGATTGAATTTGCTCGCAAATGCGACAGGAAACCCTTGAATTCACTCACGTGAACTCCCTACCGTCTCTGTGATCCGTTTAAAGATTCTGCTCTGTGGTTGGCTCCTCTTCGTCAGCCATTCCGAGACTTTCGCGGTCGAAGGCGCTCTTCAGATCGGTGAGAGCCAGACCATCGGCGAAGACGGCACGATGGTCATCTGCCACTATCCAAGTGAAGAGGAGGCGCCAATCGATGTCCTCATTCATTTCCATGGGATGGTGTCAGTTGTCGCTGACAACTTCACCCAATCGAAAGTCAGCGGCGCCTTGATCGTGATCAATTTCAATGGCCTCTCAGCGGCCTATTCCAAGCCCTTTCAGAATTCTCCCGCGTTGTTCAACTCGGTGTTAGACCGAGCCTTCAAACAACTCGGTCCCAAGACGACATGGGGACGAATCTCGGTATCATCCTTCAGCGCAGGATACGGAGCCGTGCGAGAAATCCTCAAGACGCCGGGGAGTTTTGATCGCATCGACGCTCTGATAGCATCTGATTCGATGTATGCTAGCTTAGAAGAAGAGAATGAACCACGACGCCCCATCAAAGCGCACATGCTCGACTACGTCCGCTTCGCCAAGCTCGCCAGCAAGGGAAAGAAGACCTTCATCATCACCCACAGCAACCAGGAAACACCCTACGCTAGCACCACCGAGACCGCCAACTACATGCTAGAGGCTCTTAGCATCCACCGATTACCGACGTCACCGCGTGATGCAGAGGCTCTGACGCTCACTAGCAAAGCCGCGACGGGCAAATTCACCGTCCTGGGTTACGACGGAATTACGGGTCAAGATCACCTGCAGCACCTCCATAACATCCATCTGTGGTGGGCTCAACTTGCGAGAGCAGCGCGGAGTTGAACTTCGACGATGAGTATTCTCGTTCGATAGGATAGAAAAGGCGGGCGTAGAGCTGGCGAACCGTGGCTCGGCGATGTGGGACATGTGCGTTCCCGGCTTATTCTAGCGGGGTCTCCCTATTCATGTCAGACATAGAGGAGAAATAGATCGAGTCAATCTGGAAGCCATCGACACCTTGTTCCGTTAGTTGTTGGATATCGTTTCTGGCATGTTTGAGATGATCCTTCTCTGGATAGCGAAAGGTGTTGATCGCAGGAATGATCAGCGCCCCGGATGAGTTCAACTTACCGATGTCTCCGGGTTGAAGCTGCTTGGGAAGTCCAAACCAGAAACGCTGACTAAGATCTAGCACTTCACTTGTACGGAGACGACGCATTTCCTCGTCTGTAGCCGTAAAACGGACATGCGTGAGGCGGAGGCGAGCTGTCTCGCTCCCGGAAATCGAAATGGTCGCGGCTCCCAAGCCATGCCTCACTAGCAGTTGATCAATCAGCTCAAGAAACTCAGGCAAATCTTGGCCAGTCTTCAGATCTAGCATCACTCCTAGCCCCAATCGTCGACAGGATTCTAGGGCAGTTTCCAGCCGAATGATAGAGTCGTCTCCGGTCAAATACGAAATCGCTTCAAGCTCGGTTGCCGTATAGTCCGCGACACTGCCATTCCTGCCACAAGCTTTGGTGAGAGTGCGGTCGTGAAAGAGCATGGGGACACCGTCGCGACTCGCCTGGACATCCACCTCGACCATGTCATAGCCCGCCGTCGCAGCAAGCCGGATCGCCGTGAGCGAGCACTCGTGTGAATCTGCCGATACGACACCTCCCCGGTGCGCAATGATGATCGGCCGGCGCTCGGCGATGTTTCTGGCATCGCTGAAATTGATCAATTCAGTCCGCGTTGGAATCTCAATCGTTTTTCCAGTCTGTTTATCGATGGGAAACTGAGCATCGACCTCATTGAGGTAATCATGCAGTAGCTTTGCCAATCGATCTCGCGTTTCCGGATGGCTATCGGCAAGGTTGGATCGCTCCCCAAGATCGGCATCGAGATCGAAGAGTTCAAAGCGTCGGTCTTCGTAGTAGTAGATCAGTTTCCACTGCCGTTGTCGCACACTGCTAGTAGGTCCGATGCCGGGGCCTTGTGGTCCCCAGTTGTTGGGGAAATGCCAGAATAGGGGGCGATCGTCGCGCTCTTGGTCGATTTCATTGCGGAGCAGCTTGGTGAAGCTCAAACCGTCCGAGATACCGCCGATCTGCTTGGCATCTTGGATCCCAGCGATCTCCAGGATCGTCGGAAAGAAGTCCTCGATCATGACTCGCTGCCCACACACTGTTCCCGGCTTGGTCACGTTCGGCCAGAAGCCAATCATGGGGACCCGCACACCGCCCTCGTGGGCAGAGCCCTTTCCGCTTGAGAGGGGTTGGTTGTGGCTGTGTTTCTCGCCACCTCGCCCGACCGCACTGAGACCGCCGTTATCAGACATGAACAACACGACCGTCTTATCGGTAATGCCGTGATGCTTCAATCGATCCAGAACATCTCCTAATGATTTGTCCATCCCCTCAACCATCGCTGCATACATGGCTTCTGTGTGGTCCAAGCCATCGTCGCGGTACTTCTGATAGAATCGATGATCCTCGGCGAACGGCGCATGCACGGCATAATGTGAGAGATAGAGGAAGAACGGCTTCTCATCCGCCACCGACTGATCCATCAATTTCAAAGCTTCAATCGTCAGCACTTCTGTCAGGAAGACATCCTTTCCGTGATACTGATCCAGCCCAGGAACGTCCCACACCTTGGCTCCCTCACGCCAGACGGCGCTAAAGTCTTGAGTTCCCAGGAAACTGCCAGGGCCGCCAGCGGCATGGCCGGCAATGTTCACATCGAAGCCCAGATTACGAGGATCCTCACCGGGCGTCCCAATCGCACCCAAGTGCGCCTTTCCCGCATGAATGGTGCGATAGCCAGCCTCGCGCAAGAAGGCGGGTAGCGCCTTGGCATGAATGGTCCTTTCGATGCCTTTGATAGGACTCAACCCGTTCACATTCCACTTTGGGAAGGCAAGGGTCGGATGATTACGATCGTTGGTAGCGTCTTTGTGAAGAGTCCAATTAGTGACTCGGTGGCGCGCAGCATTGAGACCCGTCATCAGACTGATGCGCGTCGGCGAGCACACACTGCAGGCATAGGCTTGGGTGAACTTGACACCCTTGTTTGCGAGACCCTCCATGTTGGGCGTCCGATAGCGCTGATTGAACGCGGTGGTTTCCGTGTGGAACGGCACCGAGGTATCTTGCCAGCCCATGTCGTCGACCAAGAATAGGACAACGTTGGGAGTTTCTGCCCGATTCGTCTCTATGGTAAGCAGTAGCAGCAACCAAAGGATCACTGTGCCGTAGCATAATCTCATGCCTCAGCATAGCTCCATAGAAGAGGTGTGGAAAGACCGTTATCAAGCTAACCCGAATGGCACCAGTTTAATTCTACTTTGTTAACTATTTGGCTTGCACTTTCTCACGACATATTAGAATCTCCGCCAGAGAGCCTGACGGTTTGAGAGAATCCCAGGCTTTTCTTTTAATTCAACTAACGGTTTTGATGACGCTGAAGTTGCTTACTCCTATTTGGATCAAGCCATGGATCGGCTCGGCCGATTTCATCGAGGGTTTTGGTTCACGTTTTGATAACGTAAACCGTCAAACCCTTGATTCAATTGCCTCCTATATCCACGGCTTACTCAGCGAGGCTCATCGAAAGAATATTGAGCGCATTGCTGAACAGAAACCCACTTCGCACTACCAGAACATTCAATATGCTGTATCTGAGGCTCGATGGGATCACAGGCAAATTATCAATGGTGTAGCGCAACAAGCAAATAGATTCTTCCAAGGTAACTGCTCAGGTCGCCTGTTGAAGAATCTCGCTTGGCATCAGCGGATTTCCAGAAATGGCTAACTTGATGCCCTCAAATATATGGTTCTCCGTCAGATTGGCTGGATGGAAAGCTGTCGAAACTTGAGCCAAGCGTAAGCAAGATTGGTGATTCCGCACGCCCGATGCACCACTCTTGAGACAAGGTTGTTGAAGCCCTCGATCTTTCCCGACGTGATGCGATACTTACAGAATGCCACGATCTTGTCTGCGCCCTTGCGAAAGGTCTTGCGAAAGGTCTTGCGAAAGGTCTTGGCCAGCTTTTGGAATGGTGCTAGCCCACTTTCGGTCGCCATGTCGCACCACTGATCAAGTGCCTTCCTCGCACTGCCTGCGTAGCGGTAGGTGTGAACCACTCGAAACTGCTCTTTCAGATAGTGCGCCGTTTCGATATTCTCGTTAATCTCTTGGATAGCTGCTAATTTGACACTACCTTTGTCATCTAGATTTTCTTCGTTGGCTAACAAGATGAAACGATTGCCTTTGATGAAGAGTTTGTCTTCTTCCTTTGCCTTTCGCCATTCTTGTCGACGGACTTCGTCAACGGCAGTGTTGAGATTGAGGCGCAGGTGAAAGTGATCGTAAACAATGGCCGCTTTTGGAATCTGCTCACCCACAACACTTTGGTAGGAGCCTGCGCGGTCTATACAGACAGCTTCAACCGACGCCTTCTGCTCTTCTGTTAGCTTCTCGAAGAAGGACTCCAAGCTCGCCTTCTTCTTGCCTTCAGCCATGTGTAAGAGTTCGCCCGTCTCTCCATTGAGAACAAGGGTCAAGTAACCATGGCCCCGGCGAATCGATTTCTCGTCGATAATGAGCACGCGCAAGCCATCGAGGTTTGGCTCCGGTAGGTCTTCTTTGAGAACAGCCATGTCGTATCGGCGAACGGTAGATTCTCCGAGGCTCATCATTTCAGCAACAGCAGTCACAGGAACGGGCTTAGCCATCTGGCTGACTCGACGCATGAGACGCCAGGTCGCATCTTTGGTGGAGTGGATCTCCTTAGGACGTGAGGTGGCAAAGTGCTTACATTTCCCACACCGCCCTTGGACCACGGGAAAGGTAATGTAGACGATGAGGCCACTAGCAATTGATAAATCAGCCGCCGTTTGTCTCCTGCATCGATGCCTTGGAAGGCGAGTGCCACAGTTCGAACACCTAGGCCCACAGCGCCCGTCGAACTCAAGGTTAACTTGCGCTCCCAATGTCTGGCAGCTAATCTTGTCGACGACATACCCGTCGAAATCATATAAGGCTTTGATATTTAAGACTTTCACAATCTTGATCTCAAGCCGATTTCGGTGGGTTTGTCACCTCTTATGCTAGAATTTCATCCAGCCAATTTGGCGGAGCACCGAAATTCCTGATACTTCTTCTCCACCTTCACATCGCGGATTCCGTGCTCACGTTCCACTTTCGCTTCAAAGATGAGCATCAAATTGTGCGTCAGCGCGACTATA
>JBLHHN010000016.1:0-38053 GCA_047616785.1 Verrucomicrobiales bacterium | reverse complement strand
TGGCACAAGAGCACGTTAGAGCCGCGTGGTTCTGGTAGGATGTTTACGATCTCTGAAGTGGCCTTGGTGATGTATATCACTGCGGAAACGACACTGAAATCTTTCGGTGAAAATGGTAAGGGGGTTTTCTCAGGGGATAAAGGTCCAGATGTGAATATCCTCAAGCGGGTGTTGAACAACGAGCATCCACAGTATGCCAAGTGGAGAGGGCGCAAGTTCAATCAAGAGGATGTCGGCCACACCTTCGGTGAGATCGAGGTGGGCATGATCCCTGAGGCCTTCTCAGTGGCGCAAGGATTCCACCAAATCCACCCCAAACAGACCATCCGCATCCTCACTGGAGGCACCGGCTATAAGAAGGGGTTGGATGAAGCGTCTGGGCTCAAGATCAATAATGTCCCCCTGGAGTTCTGGGGCACCAGCAACGAGTCCTCCGGTCAAGAAGGGCCTGCCATTTACACCGTCGACGCGGGTTCCGTAGATGCGCGGCAGGACTTGCCAGCCGGCTGGTATGGCTGGGGTGGGACCGGGGGTTATCGCCTCTTCCGCTTTGGTACCTTCAGCCCTAAAAAAGGGGACAATGGTTTCTATGGATCTAATTTTCTCCCCAACGGCACAGGCAACCTTTCCCACTTCTACTGCCAGACGCCTGTGATCATTCGTGACGATGAGTTCGTCAATCTTACACAAGGGAATCCTGTTCAGCTCGTGATGTATGACCAGGGGGCGCAAGGCGCCTCGGTGGGCAATCTCGTTCAGGTTTTCAATTTACGCTGGACCGCGCCTGGGACGAGCTTGAGGCTTCCAAAGCCTACGAAGAGTTCAGATTCCTTCGCTGGTTGGACCCGGCGCTTCCGAAGCGCTTCAGAGGCCAGCGCGCGGGTGAAGCCTGTCTATGTGCTCGATCCTGCGAAAGAGAAGGAGCTGGTGACTAGCCTTGTGCCCTCTCACGGGGATATCCGTTTGATCTCTACTAAGCGGAATGTGCCAAGCGAGCTCTTCCGGCTTCATCCTAGGACGGGTAGAACTAAGGCTTCGCATTCCCTCACGTGGTCGATCTATCCTGGATCGACGACTTTGGCCCGTCATGGTACGTTTGCCAGTGAGCTCCACGGGCGTAGCTTAGCCGATGTCAAGTATGACCCTGAGATGGAGCCAGACTTCTGCTGGGATCCAGGCCGTGATAAGCAGAGTCTTTATGCGCCTTTGCTGAGTCAGGGTTACAAATTCCCTATTGATCCGACGATCACTCGTGACTTTGACAATGGGATCGGTGGTTGCACCGATGGTGCTTACATCAACAAGCCGGATGATGGTGCGGATGATGTGCCAGGTTCCAGTGTCTTCAATCAGAAGTATCCTTACTTCGAAGCAGGAGAATGGAAGAAGGGGGATAGTTATGAGGACCGTAACTTGGAGAACTTCAATCCAAATCGGATGGTGCCTTCGGCTGCCATGTTCGGTTCACTGCCGAGTGCTTCCCAGGCCAATGCGCCTTGGACGACGCTTCTCTTCCGCCCCAATGTGGCGAAGGATGGCCACCTGCAACGCAATGCCCACATGGGTGAAGCTGGGAACGGGATGAAACACACGGGTGATACAACCACGGTGGACGGGTTTGATTCACCTCAGTTGGATTCTGTTTACCGGGATGCTAAGCTTCCCCCGGATCACATTTGGATGGACTTCTTCTGGATGCCGATCGTCGAGCCCTATCCGATCAGTGAGCCATTCGCGACGAATGGTAAGGTGAACCTGAACTACCAGATGTTGCCATTCAGCTATATCAAGCGGGCAACTGCTCTGGCAGCGGTCTTCAAGTCTGAGCGTATCCTCGGCATTCCTAGCAATGCGGGAACTAAGTATAAGGATGATAGTGCGCGTGGAAACAAAGGCTGGCATCACGAGATCGACATGGACTTCGAGACAGGCACATTGGCCGAATGGGAGCACAAGTTCGGACAGGGCAAGGTGTTCCGGACCGCTACAGAGGTCTGCGAAGCCTTCCTTTATCCTCGGAATGAGTCTGTCTCGTGGGATGAGGATAGTAAGAGCATCCGTAGCTGGTGGGACAAGCACCGGCTCACTGGTGACAACTCCATCGAGCAGCCTTACGCGAACATCTACCCACGTGTGACGACCAAGTCGAACACGTTCAAGGTCTACATGACGGTGCAGACGCTCCAGAAAGTGCGTGGCACCCCTGACAATGAGTTTGTGACCGGTCAGGACCAGGTCAGTGGTGAGTATCGCGGGTCTGCCGTGGTCGAGCGCTTCCTCGATCCAACTGACCGTGACATTCCTGATTACAAGAACGAGAAGATTGAGAACAACGCTGAAAGCCTTGAGCAGTTCTATCGTTATCGCGTGGTGAACGTGCGTCAGTTCGCTCACTAAGAATTAAATACCCCTAACTCCTACTGCAGAGGGAGAGGCTAAGGCCTCTCCCTTTGTCGTTGAGCGCATGATGATGCCATGGATTCTAGCAGCGCGGCCGAAGACGCTGCCGGCTGCGGTCGCTCCGGTCGCTGCCGGCACGGTGTTAGGATATCGGCTGGCCGGTCAGTGGCAGCTCGGCCTGGCCTTGCTTGCTCTGGTTGCTTGTCTTGCTTTGCAGATCGCGACGAATCTTTTCAATGATGCCATCGATCATCAAAAGGGAGCGGACACGGCGAAACGGCTGGGCCCTCGCCGGGTTACGGCCTCTGGAGATCTGACATCCAAGCAGGTCTTTCTTGGGGCCTTTCTCGTCCTCTTGGTCGCAGGTCTCTGCGCGTTCCCATTGTGGCAAGCGCGAGGGTGGCCGATTATTGCACTGGGGATTCCTTCGTTGTATCTTTGCTATGGCTACACGGGAGGGCCATTTCCTCTCGCTTACCGAGGATTGGGAGATCTGTTTGTCCTCGTCTTCTTTGGCTGGGTCGCTGTCGTTGGCAGTTGCTTCCTGCAAACGGGGCAGTTTGATCTTTCTGCGCTGCTGCTCGGAACTCAGATCGGGCTCTTATCAATGGCACTGATAGCAATCAACAATCTTCGGGATATGGAGGAAGATCGTGGCACTGGGAAACGCACGTTGGCGGTGCGCATGGGGGCTCGGTGGGCCCGGGTGGAAATTGCTTGCTGCTTGCTAAGTCCCGCTTTTCTAGGTCTCGCTTGGTTGGCCTTTGACATGCCGAAAGTGGCGCTATGGCCGTTCGTCAGCCTTCCTCTTGGTCTACTTATCACGAAGTGGGTCTGGGCCCACCCGCCAGGGGTGATTTACAATCGGTTTCTTGGAGTCAGTGCGATGCATTTGCTCCTTAATTCAGGAATCCTCGTCGCGGCTCTGCTTAAGCGTTGACCTTGGGGCCCGTTCGACAAATGATCGGCGCTCCTCTACATTGTAGAAGGACCCTACCCTGAAAACCTTATGAAACTCTCAATCACGCTTTGCAGTCTGTGTGCGATCGCGACGACGGCCACGGCAGCTCCGATTATCAATGAAGTCATGGCCTCCAACGGCGTGACACTAGCCGATGAAGACGGCGATTTCCCAGATTGGCTGGAGCTCTACAATCCTGACAATGCCGCCTACGCTTTGGATGGCCATTACTTGACAGACGATGAGGGGAATCTTGAACGCTGGGCACTGCCTGATCTGGAGATTCCTGCCAAAGGCTATTTGGTCATCTTCGCTTCGGGTAAAAATCGGCGCGACGCAGAAATGGAACTGCACACGAATTTCGGGATCAGCGGGAATGGTGAATTTGTGGCGCTGGTGGGTGATGATGGGGAGACGATCGTGGATAGCACCGTGGTGCCTCCGCTAAATCGGGACACAAGTTACAGTGTGGTGGAATCTGAAGGTTCGCCCAATCGTGAAGTGACCGATGATCCGACGCCGGGCGCCGAGAATGCGAAGAACGTGGTTCTATTCTCGATCCCCGGACAGGCTTTCACAGACAACCTCACGCTGAAATTGACGAGCCCAGGCGGTGGATCGATCAGCTACACGACGGATGGACGGCAGGCCACGCTCTTCAATCAGAAGACGTACAATGGCCCGATTACCATCGATAAGACGATGCTCATCGCGGCGAAATCAGCTGGTGGCGCGACGCACACCGAAGTGTTCATCAAAGTGTCTCCCGAACTCGAGTCACGAGACTCTAACATCCCGATTGTGATAGCTGATACTTCCGGTAGATTGTCACAGACCTCTTTTTCGGAAATGGCTTTTGGAATCATCGAGCCCAGTGCGGACGGGCGCACCAGGTTGGTCAATGAGTTCAGCACCCATACACGTGGAGGTATCCGCACCCGCGGGGAGACTTCCAACGGATTCCCTAAGAAGCCTTTGCGGGTCGAATTTTGGGATGAGAATGAAGATGACCGGACTCTGCCTGTGTTAGACATGCCTGCAGAATCCGACTGGATCTTGAATGCCCGCTACACGTTTGATACGACGCTGATTCATAACGCATGGATTTATGAACTGAGCAATCAGATCGGTCAGTACGCTCCAAGGACACGTTTCGTGGAACTCTATCTGAATGAAGATGACGAACCGGTGAGTGAGAGTGACTATCAAGGTGTCTACACTGTGGTCGAAAAAATTGGGCGTGGATCTAGCAGTATTGATGTGGAGACCATGTCGATTGAGGCCACGGAAGAGCCTGAGATTGCGGGCGGCTACATCTTCCGGCATGACAAGACGGATCCGAACACGTGGGACTTCACCGGTGGTGGCGTGACGATGCAAATGATCTACCCTCCGGAAGAAGAGCGAAGCGAAAGGGCGCATCAGCGGGATTGGATCGTCAATCATCTCAACGACCTACGCGACACTATTCGCAATGGTTCGGACCCTGAGGCCGGTTACCCTTCTGTCATCGATGAGCGCGCTTGGATTGATCATCAGTTGCTCAATCTGCTTACGCTGAATGTCGATGCGCTGCGCCTAAGTGCTTACTTTTACAAGAGCCGTGAAGGGAAAGTGATCGCTGGCCCAGTGTGGGACTTTGATAGATCTGCAGGTGGCCCAGGTGATGGGCGCACGACGGAAGCAGAGACTTGGCGTGGCGCTGGTGGCGATGAAGGCACGCATTTCTTCAGTAATATCGGATCTGGGGCAGCCGGTGGTACGCCGGTCTGGTGGCATGATCTTTTCCAGAGTCCTGACTTTCACACCGCATGGACGGACCGTTGGTATGAGCTCCGTGAGGAAGAGTTCAGTGATGAGAACATTGCTAGCATCATTGATGGGATGGGTGATGAACTGACCGAGGCAGCCGCCCGCAACTTTGCCCAATGGCCTGGTGTGCGCCCGCGCAATGCTAGTAGCCTGAAGTATTCTGATCAAAGTGGTTATGCCGGTGAGATTGAGCATATCAAAGGATGGCTCCAAGCGCGTGCGGCTTGGATCACGGGTGAGCTGATCCAAGTGCCGAACGTGACGCCTGCGGAAGTCGTCCAAGAAGGTCCGGTGGACCTGACGATGAAGGCTGGGGGAACTTTGTTTAAGCCGGATAACATATTCTACACAACGGACGGGCAGGACCCCCGTGCGGCAGGTGGAGATCAGAGTGCCACAGCGGTGAAGTACTCAAGTAAGCTGAACATCACGGAGTCCACCCTCATTCTTGCCCGTAGCAAAGACGACGCCTACAGCCAGGATAAGAATGGTCCGCCTCAGACTTGGAGTGGGCTCCGCGAGATCCGTTACTTTGTCGGCGAAGAGCCCGCCAGCCCAGATAACCTCGTGGTCTCTGAGATCATGTACAATCCAAGCGATCCCACGGCTGCCGAAGAGGCGGCTGAGTTCACGGATAAGGATGACTTTGAGTTTATCGAGTTTCTTAACATTGGTAGCACACAAGTCAGTCTGTCTGGGGCGCGCTTGCGTGGTGACGCGGATTTCAATTTCCCAGAAGGCACGAGCTTGGCGGCGGGAGCGCGTCTTGTCGTCGTCTCGAACGCCGCTGCTTTTGCCAAACGTTATGGCACGGGCATCACTCCAGCCGGTGAGTATTCCGGTGGGCTGGCCAATGCCGGGTCACGCATCTTCGTGCGCGCACATGATCGCGAGACGATCAGCGAGTTCAATTTCTCTGATGATGAGCCTTGGCCTCAAGACGCGGATGGCGAAGGCAAGTCACTCGTTTTGAAGAACAGTGCAGACAGTCCAGATCCTTCGTTGCCTGCGAGTTGGATAGCCGGTGCGAAAGACAATGGCACGCCTGGCAGTGATGAAAGTGGTCAGGGTGGTGGTGGGCCGGTTGAGCCTGGACCAGGCTTCGACACCTGGCTAGCGGATGAGTTTGATGCTGCGGAGCTTGCGGATGCGTCAATCTCTGGTCCTACGGCAGACGGCGATGGGGATGGTCTTCCCACACTTGCTGAGTATTTGTTAGGCGGTGATCCGAAAGCTTCTGATGCGGATAAACTGCTGAGTGTTTCACGAACGGATGCTTTCCTCAATGTCACTTTCAGTCGCCAAGCAGGCCTGACCGATGTCGAGGCCGCCCTTGAAGTATCGTCTGACCTGGTCACGTGGACCAGTGGCGGCGATGTGGCAGAGGTCAGCGTGACCCTTGGCGCGGGCGGCACCGAAACGGTGGTTCTTCGCGATACGAAATCGGGAAGCGCCCGTTATGCGCGTCTTCGCGTGACTCAGAAGTAGGATTCGACGGATCGTGGCCATAGCGCGTCAATCGCCCGCTGCTGGCCACGTTTGACGAACGAACGACTCACACAATCTTCAGCACTTCGGAATCTTTGATCCCCAGGCTAGCATAGATCTCACGCGTGGCGGTCGATTGATTCAGCGTGTAGAAATGAATGCCGTCGATCTCCTCATCAATGAGCTGAGCGCATTGCTCGGTGGCGTAGTGGATGCCAACGCGACGGACAGCGTCTTCGTCATCGCCGCAACGCTGGATCGCTTTGAGGAGTTTGGCGGGGTAACGGGCTCCAGCGGCGAGTTCTGCCATGCGATTCATGCCTTTGGATGACGTGATCGGCATGATGCCCGCAATGATGGGAATTTGGATGCCTGCAAGCGCGCAACGGTCGCGGAAATCTAGGAAGTCGTGGTTGTCGAAGAAGAGCTGGGTGCAAATGTAGTCAGCCCCTGCGTCGACTTTGGCCTTGAGATACTCCATCTCCAACACGCGATTGGGCGTCCCGGGATGCCCTTCAGGGAATCCCGCCACGCCCACGCCGAATCCGCGTTTCTCAGGATGCGCGCCCGTGTCGTTGTGTTTCTTGATGAATGTGACAAGATCAGCTGCCTGCTGAAAGGCGTCATCAGCTTTGCGGTAACTTGTGAGATCACGCGGTGGATCGCCGCCTAGAGCAAGGATGTTGGAAATGCCCGCTTCCGCATACCGATCGAGGACCTCTTGAATGTCACTTTCCTTGTGACAGACACAGGTGAGATGGGGAACTGGATCTAACGCTGTTTCATTCTTCAAGCGGACCACCAAGTCATGCGTGAGTTCACGAGTGGATCCGCCAGCGCCATAGGTGACACTAACAAAGGAAGGCTTGTAGGGTTCGAGCTCAGCGATTGAGGTGTAGAGCGCCTCGGAAGTCTTGGCTGTCTTTGGAGGGAAGAACTCAAACGAGAAGGTCGTTTGGTACTCCGCTAGGATATCGCTGATGTGCATCGCTCGGCTAGTTTCCTTCTGGAGCCGTTTCAGCTTCTTCAGCAGGCGGTGCCCCTAATTCTATTGCTGGAATCTCGGTCACTTCAGCTGCGGGAGGAGCGGCTGCTTCAGCCGCAGCTTTCGCTTCATCTGGAGTGATGGGAGCGATGCTCAGATGGGGAAGGCGCTCTTTGCGCTGGGTCGCTGTGCGGCTGAGCGGTGAATTCTCTCCACCACGCGTTTCCAGATCTCCGTAAGCGACTCCAGCCTCGTCGAAAAAGGACTTGGCCTTGTCGACATCCTTGTTTGCCATGGCTTCGAGGCCTTTCGCAGTCAAGGCGTCACCCAAGCGGATGAGAGCCGTTTGCTCGATGAAGCCAGGTGCGGTGCCTGGTGTGGCGGCTTCTTTCAGCTTGGTGATGGCGTCGTCGAGCTTGCCTTTCATGTGCTCCTTCAGTCCGAGATCGCTGAGGCCTTTGTAGTAGAGAGGGTGTTCTTTGCGACTGTTTACGAAAGCCTCGAGCGCAGTGTAACTCTCGTCGGCTTTGCCTTCTTCTTGTAACTTGTCAGCGATGAGCAGTTCTGCGGAACCAGCCACAACACTATTGGGGAAATCAGTCACCACCTTGCGCAGATCTTCCACAGACTCTGCTCCAGTCAGGGCTGCTGCCGCTTTGCTAGCGCCGGACTCCTTCATGTAGCTGAGGGCGAGATAGCCGATGATGATGACCAGCGCGGCGAGGGAGCCGAGGATCAGCTTGGACTTGTGCTGCTCGACGAATTCCTCCAGCGCCGAGTTGTCATGCTCGATCTTCGCAACGGGAACTTGGGTGGGGTCTGTAGAGGGAGCCTGATCGGAAGGAGAAGCCATGATAGAAAAGAGTCTGAAAGCGGTGAGGTTTGCGGCCCTGGCGTAGCCGGTTACGGGCGCAGGGAATGGTCCTATTAGCTTAGTGGTCTGGGCACTGCAACCATATTCATGACAGGGAAATGAGACCTTTCTTCCGGGGGGGGGGAATCTCGTGGCGTAGTGCCCCTAAGCGTGCTTTAGGACAAGCATGTCCACCCTCCTTACCGAAGACGAACTCGATCTCGCGCTCCGCAATGTGCCTCGATGGAAATATGATCTCCCTGGCAAGCGCATCGTTCGTGAGGTTAAATGCCAGGCTTTCATGGACGGAATCGATATCGTGCGGGACATCGCCGAATTGGCTGAGGAGGCCCAGCATCATCCAGACATCGATATTCGCTGGACCACGATCACCTTCGCTCTCTCCACGCACAGTGCTGGAGGCTTGACTAAAAAGGACTTTGCGTTGGCTCGCGAGATTGATGCGTTGGTGAATTAATTAGAGCGTTTCCGGACTCTGGAGGAGATCTGCCACGCGCCCGAGCAGACGACCTGCCGCTCCGCCATCCAGTACTCGGTGGTCAAAGCTGAGGGTCAGCGACGCGCCCGTGATGGGAATGAACCCATTCGTTTTCTCATCCCACATCGGCTGCTTGCGCCCTCGGCCTAATCCTAGAACCAGATTCTGCTCTGGAAGTGGGATAGGTGTGGCCCAGACGATCCCGAAACTCCCGAAATTCGTCACAGTGGCGATGCCAGTCCCCATGGCCTCGGAAGGCAAGCGCCGGAGACGAGCCTTCTCCACGAGCCGATCATACACCGCCACCAACTGGGCTAGCGGTTTCTTATCCACTTCACGGATCACGGGGACAAGCACGCCATCATCCACCTCCACAGCGAAACCGATGTCCACGGAGTTCGGATGGACAATCTGCGTCCCTATCAAACGCCCAGCAACCGCCGTGTTCTCTGCTAGAGCAATGGCCAACGCACGGATAGCGTAGAGTGCAGGCCCAGCTTTCTGCTGGGCTGTCTTGCGATGGGCTAACAAAGCGTCCAACTGGACGGGTGAGCCCACCGTCGCTAGCGGGCGTGTCCAGCTGCGGCGCATGGAGTCCGCCACCGCGATGCGCATGGGTGAAGCAGGTGTCATTTTACATTGCTCTAACTCAGCCACGAAACGTTCAAAATCCTCAACGGTCACTCGTCCGCCCGCGCCGCTACCGGGCACCCCGGCAAGATCGGATTTGTTCAGTCCCAGCTCCACCATGCGTGCCTTGAGCCTTGGCGAAAGGTAACTGGCACCCGTGGCCTTGGCTGGTACTGGCAAGCCTTCGATCGTTGGCTTCACCGTCGGTTGAGCTTCTTCCTGGGGACTTGTTTGCGGCACCGCATCATCATCCACTTTGAAATGAATACCCTCTGTCTCGGAATCTTCCGCTTGAGATTCTGGCAATGGTGTTGCGCTAGAACCTAGGCGTTGCGCATCCTCCTGGCTCACGGTTAAGTGACCGAGGGTTGCTCCCACCGGATAGCTGACATCTCTCTCTGCCGTGATCCTGTCAATGACTCCATCACAAGGCGTGGTCACACTCATCATCGCCTTATTTGTTTCCACCTCCATGATCTCCTGATCCGCCTTCACTGAGTCGCCAGGCTGGACGCGCACGTCCACGACGATGGCCTCCGCGATGGACTCGCCCAGTTGGGGCATGGTGATAGGGATTTGCGGCATGGTGACTTCAGCGTCCTGGAATTGCCTCATTGGTCAATGATTAAGTTGGCCACTAGCTGGCTGCGTCGAGGCTTGCGATCCGTCCTTGTAGGGCTATCTTTCATAATCATGCCTGCGGTAGCCATGCCACGCCGAGTCTCTCCCGAGCGCGCGCATCATCCAGAACCTCCCACAGCCAATGCGGACCGATCCGTGTTGATTCCCAATGCAACCTGGGAGCAGTACAAGCAGGTTCAGGAAATGGTAGAAACCAATGGGTGTGGTCGGGTGAGCCTACTTTGGGGATGGTTAGAGATCATGACGGTTTCTAAACAACACGCAGAACTGAAGAAGCACCTGGCGCATGTGATAGAGCTTTACTTCATGCATCTCGATATCGAGTATTTCGCTTTTGGAGAAGCCACGCTTGAAAAGATGGCGGACGAGACGGGTCGCCAACCCGATGAGTCTTACTGTTTTAATGAGAAGAAGGTCTATCCAGATCTCGCCATCGAGATCGCGCTTACCAGCGGAGGTCTCGACAAGCTGGAGTTTTATCAGCAGTATGGAGTCACCGAGGTTTGGATATGGGAGAATCAGAAACTTCAAATTTATGTGTTAGGCGACTCAGGCTATGGGGCTCAGGAGAAGAGCGGATGGTTCCCTGAGCTGGACCTCGAGTGTTTCGTAGAGTGCATGGGCATGCCTAGCATGCGGGACGCTCGTAAGAAATTTCTCGCCAGCCTAGTTGGTAATTCTTGAGGGCGGTTGTAGATCCTTCCCATGCGCATTCTCTCTCTCCTTATCGGCCTTTCTTTAGCGGGATTCGTGTCTGCTGAAGACGCGGTCCTCACCACAGGCCCAGCTTTTCAGAATTGGCTCTCATTGCCCGCGGACAAACGTCCGGCTCTCGCGGAGCAACCGTTTGCAAGTGCTGCGCTGACAAAAGAACAAGCGCTCAAAGCAAACGAACTGCTGTGGAAAGACCATCTCGCCAATGTCCGTGCGGCGCGTGCGGAAGAGATGGACAAGAAAGAGATCGTCCACGGCGCCGACAAGCTTCGTTTCGAGTTCAAGATCTTTGGCAAGAAGCCGGAGTCCGGGCGCAGCCTCTACATTTCCATGCATGGCGGCGGAAACACGCAGCCGAAGGTGAACGACAAGCAATGGCAGAACCAGATTGGTCTCTACGAGCCCGAGGAAGGCATCTACTTGGCGCCGCGTGCGCCATCAGATACATGGAATCTCTGGCACAAAGCGCACATCGATCCGCTCTTTGATCGCCTCATTGAGAATCTCATCATTCTTGAAGATGTGAACCCTAACAAAGTCTATTTCATGGGTTACTCGGCTGGTGGCGACGGTGTCTATCAGTTAGCCCCGCGCATGGCAGATCGATTGGCGGCAGCGGCCATGATGGCAGGGCATCCTAACGAAACCAAGCCTGATGGCTTGCGTAACATTGGGTTCACGCTTCACATGGGCGGCGAGGATGGTGCCTACAAGCGGAACCAGATCGCGGCAGAGTGGAAAACGAAGCTTGCTGAACTTCACAAAGCCGATCCTGAAGGTTACGTACACGAAGTGCAGATTCACAAAGGCAAAGGCCATTGGATGGATAAGGAGGATGCTGTTGCCGTTCCTTGGATGGCCAAGTTCACCCGCAATCCCCATCCGAAGAAGGTCGTTTGGTTACAAGATGATGTTACTCACACACGATTCTATTGGCTTTCAGTGGATAGTCGTAAGCAAGGGCAGCGCATCGTGGCTTCGATTAAAGATCAGACGATCACCCTAGAGGAAGGGAAGGGTTGTCGACGCCTGACATTCTTCCTCACCGATGCGATGTTGGATCTCGATCAAGAAATCACCGTTCGACACGCTGGGAAGTCTCTTTTCAGAGGGAAGGTGGAGCGGACGGTCCAAACCTTAGCCGAAACACTTGCGAGTCGCCCTGATCCCACCCAACGTTTCTGGGGCAACGTGACGGTGGATTTGGAAGGTTCGTAAACGCTTGATCTCGGAAAGACTGTCCATCACATTCAGCGGATGAAATCAGCGCTTCGATGGTTGGCATTAATCCTCCCTCTAACACTCCACGCGAGTTGGCCGCAATGGCGTGGGCCCGGCGGTCAAGGGCACGCTGACGGTAAGCTCCCCACCACGTGGAGCGAAACGGAGAATGTCGTTTGGAAGACGTTGATTCCGGGGCGCGGGTGGTCGGCTCCAGTCCTCCTGGGCAAGCAAGTGTGGCTCACCACCGCCTTCGAAACTCCGTTTCATCCCAAGGAGTTGGTCGATCGTCCGAAGGACGACAAAGGCGAACCCATCGACATCCTGGCACAAGTCGAACTCCACGCCATTGGGATGGACCGTGATTCTGGCAAAGTCCTCCATAGCATCCCTCTCCTAAACGTGCCCAAGCCGCAGATGGTGCACAAGCAGAACAGTTATGCGTCGCCTGCACCGGTCATTGAGGAGGATCGGCTGTTCGCGCACTTCGGGACTTATGGGACGGTGTGTGTCGATACGAAAAGCGGTGAGATTGTCTGGAAGAATGAAGACCTCCACATCGAGCATGAGAATGGACCGGGAAGTTGCCCTATCCTTTGGAAAAATCTTCTCATCTTCCACATGGACGGCAGTGATGTGCAATTCATCGTCGCTTTAGACAAAGTGACAGGCAAGATCGTGTGGAAGACGGCGCGTTCTGGCAAGATGAATGAGAACAAGCAGCTTAAGAAAGCCTATGGGACACCGCTAGTCACCCAGCTCGGCGGCAAGGACCAGTTGCTCTCCAACGCCGCCGATTGGCTCTACGCCTACGATCCGGCCACGGGAAAAGAACTGTGGAAGATGGCTTACGGGCGCTTGGGCTTTTCCAATGTGGCCCGTCCGGTCATCGGCCACGGCATGATCTACCTTCCCACGGGATTCTCGAAATCTCAGATGTTTGGCATCAAAGCGGATGGCAAAGGCAAAGCTGAGATAGCCTGGGAATACAAGCGCAACGTCCCTACCACGCCTTCTCCGATTCTGGTTGGAGAGGCATTGTACTTTGTAAGTGACCAAGGCGGATTGGTCACCTGTCTCGACGCCAAGAGTGGTGAATTGATCTGGAAAGAGCGCGCAGGAGGCAATGCTCATTGGGCCTCGCCGCTCTATGGAGACGGCAAATTGTATTTCCACTCCGAAGAAGGTCTCACCATGGTTCTCAAGCCGGGCCAAGCTTTTGAGAAGCTTGCGGAGAATCAGCTCGATGGTCTGATCATGGGTTCTGCGGCCGCGTCCGAGGATTCACTTTTTATCCGAACAGACAAAGCACTCTATCGGATCAGCGAAGCGACGGCAACGCTAGCAGATCCTCAATGATCTTGGCACGCCAGCCGCCTAACGTTTCTGAATCGGTCTCGTAGTTGTTGATCATCAGGGCAAAGGTGTAGCCATTCTCCGTGTAGCCGGTGTAAGCGCGCACGCGTGACATGGCCCCGCCTTTCCATCGGACACGGCCATCGTGATACTGGTTCAACGTGGCTGCATAGGCCTCACCGTGAGGTCCTCGATACGCCAGCCATAACACACGCGCCATATCGATCGGTCGGATGTAGTCGGCACGCGCCAAGCCGCTGCCGTCTTCCATGCGCAGGCCATCAAAGACATGGCCACGTTTCTTCCAATGCATGGTCACGATGTCTTTTCCCGAACGGTCTAGCGGGTCTAACTGAATCAGTTTCTGAAAGAGGCATTCCGTGACCATGTTATCGCTGGTGCGATGAAGATAACGTACGATGTCTGTCAGCGGATCGGACGTGTGCTTCATAAGCACGGCGGTGCTTTCAGGTAGAGGCTGTCCAGCAGCTGCCAGTCGTCGCATCGTCGTCGGTTCTGTCGTGACTTCGATGCCCTGCAGATCTAACATGTCCCTGAAGCGAGCGGCGGCGTGGTAAGCGGGGTCCGGAATGGCTCCTTGTGACGGCACGGCTTCCGCACCGAGCGGGATGTTTCCTCGGAAGGTCAGTGTCTTGGCGTAAGGCCCTCCGTAAATGGACGTCCAGCTGCCACTGTCTCCGGTCGTGGCGAGGGTGAGGCGTTCAAGCCACTTCAAAGGTGGCGTCATCGACGCGATGCTGGCAGGATCTCCCGTCTTCGGACCAGGCTTAAGCAGCACGTTGAAGCGATTGAAGTCCAGGTTGAGGCCACAAGGACCCGCGCCGTAGTAGTTGCTAACATCACCCCAATCCCAAGAGTTGGGAATGAGTTGCTCTGGGAAACAGCGCGCGTCTGTGATGATGCGTCCGGTCAGTTTCTTCAGCCCTTTGCTTCTGAGATCGCCTGCCCACTTGGTCAAGATGATGCTAGAGAGCATCGGATCGCCGCCGCCGATGAGGAGCACGTCTCCAGAGAATTGGCCCACCGCATCGAGCGTGAATTCTTTGGAAACGCCCAACGCCGTTTCGAAACGAAAGTCAGGCCCTAGCATTTCCATCGCCGTCGCCGAGGTGATCGCTTTCAACGTGGACGCCGGCGTCATCGCTTCATCTGCGCGGTATTCGAAAACGGGCTCTGCACCATCACTCAAGACACACAGCCCCAGACTTGCCGCTTCCAGCCCAGGTGCAGCTTGCATCGCGCTAATGCTTTCCCTGAGCGCTGCGTAAGGATCCTGAGTCGGCACGACGACTTCATCCACGATCTCTGAAGATGGCAAGGCCACGGGTTTCGGGTGCGGACGGAACCAAGAGGCAAGCAGAAGCGCGCTGAGAAGGACGATGAGGAGATTCTTTCCCATGAGAGGACAACCTGGCGGTAAGGCGCCGTGCTGTGCAAGGGCGATCTCGCGCGCTTGATTCGGATTGACAGAGGCAGGGCGAGCATGAGGAAGATGGACCTCATGAAATGTCTCTTCGCTTGTTGGCTCGGCCTCTTTCTTTCGATGTTCAGTGCGATGGCGGCTGGACCCAACGTGCTTTTCATCATCTCGGATGATTTGAACGCCACTCTTGGATGTTATGGAGATACCCGCATTCAGACGCCTAACATCGATGCGTTGGCCAAGCGCGGGGTTCGGTTTGAGAACGCCTACTGCCAGTACCCGTTGTGTGGCCCGAGCCGGAACTCCATGCTCACGGGACTCTATCCCAATAGCACTGGCATTGTCGCGAACTCGCAGATCTTTCGCCAGACGATCCCTAAGCAGCACAGTCTCTCCCAAGCCTTTCGGTTGAAGAACTATTTCGCAGCGCGGATCGGAAAACTCTACCATTACAATGTGCCGAAATCCGTGGGCACGAATGGACATGACGATCCGGGCTCTTGGGAGTTGGAGCTCAATCCGGCGGGGTGTGATCGACTGGAAGAAGAGTCAGAGATCTTCTCTCTCAAGCCGGGCAGTTTCGGGGGCACCCTGAGCTGGTATGCGTCGCCGAACCCAGACCCGCGTCATACGGATGCCATGTTGGCCAAGGATGCTGAATGGGTGTTAGAGCGGTGTGCCAATGAGCCGGAACGCCCTTTCTTTCTCGCGGTAGGATTCTATCGCCCGCACACACCTTATGTGGCTCCCAAGTCCTACTTTGATCCCTATGATGTGGCTGCCATGCCGGTGGTGCAGGATTGGGAAGAGGATCAGAAAGACATCCCCAAAGCGGGACTCGGCAGTCACAAGAAGGAACATGATCTCCTGACCGACCCATTGCGTCGGCAGGCGATCCAAGCCTACTATGCGAGTATCAGCTTCATGGATGCTCAGGTCGGGCGAGTGGTTGCGACCCTGGATCGGCTAGGATTGTCTGACAATACCATCATCGTCTTCACCAGTGATCACGGCTATCACATGGGCGAACACGGTCTCTGGCAGAAGCAGAGTCTTTTCGAGCAGAGCGCGCGCGTACCACTTCTCATTGTGGCCCCTGGGGTGAGTCGTGCCGGTGGCGTGGCCAAGGCACCTGTCGGCCTCATCGATCTCTATCCCACACTCACGGAATTGTGTGACGTGCCAGCTCCAACCAACCTGCAGGGGCAAAGCCTAGCCGCGATGCTGAAAGATCCTTCCGAGCCAGGTCAAGGCTGGGCCCTGACGCATGTGCAGCGGCGTGCGAAGAACGGACGCTTTGATGGTTACTCGCTTCGGACTCCGAGGTGGCGATACACCGAGTGGGATGGGGGTAAACAAGGCCGAGAACTTTATGATCGTGAGAGTGATCCTCTCGAGTTGACCAATCTAGCAGAAGGCAAAGAGCAGGCGCACGTCATGCAGGAGCTTGCGAAGCAGTTGCAAGAGGTTCTTCCGACGACGTTTCCTAAATCTGGGAAACGACCGTCGCTCGCTCCTAAGACGTGGGCGCCGAATCTGACAAACCCCTGATTGTTTGCAAAGCGTAGATCTCGCCCATAGCCTAGAGGATGATCAGTCCTATCGACCGCACCACCGAGATGGAAAGAACGACCTTGGAGTCTGGGCTCACGGTCTTTCGATGCCCCAAGTCGGGAGGCTATTGGATCCCGGCGGATCATTATTGGCGTTGGCATGATTTGGCGGAGAAGCGCATTGATAGTGACGAATTCGGCGACTATGACGCGGAGGAGGATGACACGGATCGGCCTGCGTTGATCTGTCCAGAGAGTGGGGCACTGCTCACGCGGTATCGTGTGGGGCAGGGCGTTGAGTTCAGCATTGATCGTAGTCCGATCACGGGAGGTGTCTGGTTGGATGCGGGAGAATGGGAAGCTCTCGTGGCGCGGAATATTCATGTGGAGATGCATCACATCTTCACCTCAGCCTATCAGTTTCGTGTGCGCTCAGGAGAGTTTGAGGATCACTTGGAGTCGCAGTTTTCAAAAAGGATCGGTGAGGAAGGCTTTGTGAAAGTGAAGGCCTTTCGGGAATGGATGCTGTCTCAGGAGAATCCCCGAGATATCATGTGCTATTTGGAAGATGGGATGACCGCAAAGTGAGGGCGTGCCTTGCACTCTTTCTTGTGCTGATTGGCCTAACAAGTGCGGCAAAGAATCAATGGCAGCGTGAGATCGATGGCGTCAGCTTCGATTCCGAATATGACAATGGCAGTCTGGGCGATGTGGCGCACGCTGGGGAGAATCGTTTCACAGCGAGCCTCCATACGGAGGATGGAGAGTTGGGCCAGCAACGCTATTGGTTCCGGTTCCGCATGGCGGGTGAGGAAGGCCGCGTGGTGGTGTTGGCTCTGGATCATGGGGAGAATCCTCGGCCATTTGTCCGTGAGAATGAACGTGCCTGGCGAAGGATGACGGCGGAAGAAGCTCCGGATGATGGGACCTTGGTGGTGACGCTCGCAGGGGGGGAGTCGCCTGTCGAAGTGGCGTTCTTTGAGCCGCTTGGGGTGGGGGAAACGGATCTTGCCGTGCAGTCTCTGATCGCGCGGCACCCATCGCTCACTTCCTCGGCGCTCTTGGGGCAGACGGCTGAAGGGCGCGAGGTGACCATGATCACGATCGATGATCCGTTGGTTGATCCGTCGGCGAAGCGTCGGCTGTGGGTTCACAGCCGTGCTCATGCGGGTGAAGTCACGGGGACGCACAGCTTGTTAGGTTTTCTGGAGCAGATGATGGAGGATTCTCCGGCGGGGCTACTTCTAAGGGAGCGGTTGAGGGTCCACATGGTGCCTTTGTTAAACATCGATGGCGTGCATGACGGCTACACCCGGTGGGATGCCGAAGGGCGTGATCCCGAGAGTCAGTGGTGTGCGATTGATAGTCCTGCCGTGCAATCGGTGAAGACTCAAGTGGATCAGTTGATGCAGGAACCCGAACCGATCAGTCTCGCGCTGAATCTGCACTCAACGCGTGGGGTGTATGCGGACACGTTCTTCTTCAAGCATCTCTTTCCAAGTGTCTCGCGGAATTTTGAAACGATCCAGCAACGCTACATTAACGCCTTTGATAGGGCGACGCCTCTCTTCGAGAATCGCAGTCCCGAGAGCAGCCAGCTTCACGAGTGCCGCTTCATTGAATCGTATTTTTGGAATAACTGGGGTGAGGATGTCATGGCCTTGACGCACGAGGGCCACTATCATCGACGTGTCACCGATGATGCCTGGCTGACGGGTGCTGACTACCGTGAGATGGGCAAAGGGATGGCTCTGGCATTAATCGAATACTACGATCTCGGCGAGGTGCCTGCGACGCGCTCTTTCGCAATCTGGAAGGCAGATCATTTCAATTTTATCGAAGTTCGTTTCGACGCTTTGTCTGGCCCTGGGGCAGATCCCGATCGGGATGGCATCCCGAATCTGCTCGAGTATGGATTCTCGACGGACCCGAAGGAGCCGGATCGGATGCCTCGAACGTTGACTTTGGAAGACGATCACGGTTTGGCCTTCACGCGTTCGGTGATGACTGAGGATCTCACTTGGTCGATCGAGCAATCGGATGATCTTCAGACTTGGGAAACTCTCCCATCGGTGGACTGGCGGGTGACGTCCGAGATCGATGTGGAGTTCGAGAGGGTTCGCGTCCCGCTGGCGCTGCCGAGGAAGGGTGCATTCCTTCGAGTGGTCGCCGTCCTGGACAAAGTTGAATGACCAGTGTAAGCAGGGGCTCAGATGACAGCTATGAAAGTGATAGTAGTAGGCAAAGGCGGGCGTGAGCACGCTATCGTGCGGGCGTTGAAGGAATCCGAGTCCGAGCCGGAAGTCTATGCCTGGCCCGGCAGCGATGCGATCTTTCAACTGGCGAGTCCGGCGGAGAGTGTCACATGCATCCCGGAGTTGCTGAATTTTATCAAGTCAGAGGGCATTCATCTTTGCGTGGCAGGCGAGGAGACTTACCTCGTTCAGGGATTGGCCGACGCGTGTGAAGCGACTGGGATTCCCTGTTGGGGGCCGAAGAAGTCCGGGGCAATGTTAGAAGGAAGCAAAGAGTTCGCCAAGGAATTCATGGTCCGCCATGGGATTCCCACGGGCGCTTATGAAGCCGTGGACTCCGCAGAGGCGGCGCGGGCGGCAATCCAGAGTTATCCTTGCGTGTTGAAATTTGATGGGCTGGCTGCTGGAAAAGGCGTTTCGGTGTGCCTCGATGCGGCCTCTGCGGATGACTTTCTGACGGAAGTGTTTGGAACGAAGCGCTTCGGTGATGGTCGATTGGTCGTGGAAGAGTTTCTTGATGGGCCGGAAGTTTCGATCTTCTGCATGGTGGCGGATGGCGATTACCAGATCCTCTGTCCAGCGCGGGATTACAAACGTTTGGAAGATAGCGATGGTGGTCCTAACACAGGAGGCATGGGCGCCGTGGCGTCGCCGCAGTTGTTAGAGAAAGATCTTTTGAAACGGATCGAAGATGAGATCGTGAAACCCACCGTGGACGGTCTTGTGAAAGACGAGAACCCTTATCGGGGATTCCTTTACTTCGGGCTCATGCTCACGGAGAAGGGACCTAAGGTGATCGAGTACAATTGCCGTTTTGGCGATCCGGAATGCCAGGCAGTGATGCCTCTGATCCAAGGGGATCTCGCTGGGTATCTTTTGAAAGCGGCGAGTGGGGTGTTAGATCGCACTTACTTTGCTTTTCGAGATCTGTGGAGTGTGTGTTTGTGCCTGGCCTCGGCAGGTTATCCTGCTTCCTCACGGAATGGCGACGTCATCTCCGGGTTGGAGACGGTGAGTGATGCGCGCATCTATCATGCGGGCACGCGGCTAGGCGAGACGGGAGCATTCGAGACGAATGGCGGCCGTGTCCTGGCCATCGTGGCCCAGGGTGAGACTCGGGAAGGGGCGGTGGAGCGTGTCTATGCGCAAAGCGCGGGCGTGGCGTTCGATGGCGTTCAGAAGCGTGGCGACATTGGTAGGATGCATTTCGCGTAGCGCGCATTTCTGCTCGCAGCTTTCGAATCCTCTTCTTAGGTTCCTACCATGAAGAAGATTCGATGGGGTGTTTTAAGTACGGCGAAGATTGGTACCGGGAAAGTGATTCCCGCGATGCAGGCGGGGACGTTGACCGAGGTGCATGGCATTGCTTCGCGAGATGAGGTGAGGGCTAAGAGTGTGGCGGAGGCGTTGGGGATTTCCAAAGCCTACGGAAGTTACGAAGCGCTTCTTGCTGATCCTGACATCGATGCGATCTATAATCCCTTGCCGAATCACCTTCACGTCCCTTGGGCGATCAAGGCATTGGAAGCAGGGAAACATGTGTTGTGTGAGAAGCCGATTGGTTTGTCAGTAGCGGAAGCGGAATCTTTGGCCGAGGTGGGTGCGCGATACCCGCATCTCAAACTCATGGAAGCATTCATGTATCGGCACCATCCGCAGTGGGTTCGCGCCAAGCAGTTGGCAACGGATGGAAGCATTGGCGAGCTGCGGACGATTCAATCGACGTTCTCCTATTTTAATGCGGATCCATCTAACATTCGCAATAAAGAATCCATTGGTGGCGGTGGGCTCATGGACATCGGGTGCTATTGCATTTCACTTTCACGATTCATCTTCGATGCGGAACCCTCACGAGTGGTGGGATTGATAGAGAACGATCCTGCTCTTATGGTGGATCGGTTAGCGTTTGGGATGTTGGACTTCGGTCAGCACACCTCGAACTTCACTTGCTCGACCCAGTTGGTGCCTTACCAACGTGTAAATATCTTCGGCACGACGGGACGCATCGAGATCGAGATTCCTTTTAATGCTCCGCCGGACCGGCCGTGCAGGCTTTGGCTGCAGTGCGAAGAGGAGATTGAAGAGATCTCTTTTGATGTTTGTGATCAATATACCATTCAGGGCGATCTCATGGCGCAGGCCATTCTTGAAAATCAGCCTGTGCCCACTCCGATCAGCGACGCGATTGGGAATATGCGGGTGATTGAGGCCCTCTTCGCCAGTGCTAAAGAGAATGGCTGGATCAGCCTGGGATAGCGGTGCGCGGAGGATCACGAGGAATCCACATAGGATTGGTGTTCTTGCTTGCACCAAGCGCGATTGGTTTCAACGTTAAGTTAGGTGAATAGACTATCCATTATAGCGTTACTCTGCATGGCAGGCTCGGAAATGAGTTTCGCTGAAACGATTCTTCTTAAGAATGGGAATCAATTGCAGGGTGAGCTGTTGAAGAAATCGGACACGCAGCTCTTTCTGGATGTCGGATTCGACGTGCTGAAGATTCCCACAGACGAGGTGTCCGAGATCAAGGCAAGTGATGCGGTGGAGGAAGAGACCGTCCCACTTTTGAGTGCCGAGGCGGCTCTCGAAGTTAGCAAAGGCCTCTTCTCGAGCGCGAAGAATCGTCAGACCCGGACCGTGAAAGAGAATGCGGAGCGGCTCGGTGAAGCTGTGGTTCAGATCCGCACGCCCTCGGGATTGGGTTCTGGATTTGTCATTCATTCCGAGGGGTATGTCATCACCAATAATCACGTGATTTCTGGTGAGCATAAAATCTCTATCATCCTCTTTAAACAGACCTCGCGAGAACTGGAGAAGGTCAATCTGCAGAAAGTGAAGATCGTAGCGACTAGCCCTGTGATGGACCTCGCACTTCTCAAGATCGAAGGAGAAGTGAATCCTAACTTTGCGTTTGTGCCGATCGGGGAGTCCAATGATGTGCGTTCAGGGCAAAGTGTCTTTGCTATTGGAAGCCCGTTAGGGCTTGGACGTTCTGTTTCTCAAGGCATCATCAGCGTGCGCAATCGTGTGGTGCCGGGTGGATTGATTTACATACAGCACACGGCCCAGATCAATCCCGGTAACTCAGGTGGGCCGCTTTTCAATTTGCAGGGCGAGGTTGTTGGGGTGCTTAACATGAAGATGGCATCCGCGGGCGTGGAAGGCATGGGGTTCGCCATTCCGGCGACCTTGGTAAAACTATTTCTCGATAATCAGGATGCGTACGCCTTCGACCCGCGTAATCCTAATGCTGGTTTCCGATACCTTGATCCTCCGGGATCAACAGAGGTTTCTTCGGAAACCCATGATCAACCAGTGAAAACAGGGCCTGCGGATGAGGCTCCACAAGAATCTTAAAGCCTGCCTGATTACATTCTCTTTTCCTCTTTGTAATAGCGGACTCCAACGAACGCGCCAATAAACCAAAGGTGAGGAAATGTCGCTCACCGAAAACTACTCACCCAAACAACGATAAACATAAAACGATGACTACTTGGAACCCTATGAAATCTGGATTGGCCTGTGCACTGTGTCTCACAGGGGCACTAACATTGGCTGCGAAAGCGGCAGATGAAGAATTGATCGAATTGATCTCCGGCGATGCCTTGGCGGTCTTGCATGTGAAAGATGCCTCCAAGTTTCCAGATCGCCTGGAAGGATCTCCGTTAGGGAAGATTTGGAAAGACGCGAAGATTCAGAAATTCATCGCGCCCGCATTGGAAGCTTTCAATGAGGAGCTTCTGCAGAATGATGCTGCGGAGCCGACGATGAAAGCGATGAAGGATGCGTTGCGCGCCTTCCAAGGGGAGACGGTTCTGTCTCTTAATAGCCTACCGTTTGATGCTGTGATGGTCGGCATGCAGGGCGGCGGAAACGAGATGGCCATCTTGGAATCGGTCGAGAAAGGTCTCAGTGTGACCGCTCTGGGCAAGGTCGCTGCTGATGGCAAAGCCTTCTCTGAGAAGTGGGGTGCGCTCATGGAAATGGGCAAGGAAGAGCTCAATAAGCAAGAGGGTGGTCCCAAGGCAGAAGTGTTCCGTGAGACCGTGGATGGCAACGAGATTACCACTCTTAGACTAACGCTTCCTAAGGCAGAGAAACAATTTGATAGCCTAACGATAGCACGCGTGGGTGACGTGGGAATCGTGGGCATGCCTCGCAAGGCGGTGGAGCAGAGCATCGCTACCATGAAGAATGGCGTCAAAGGTGCTAAGATTACGAGTGGTTCGTTTGGGACATTTCACAAGCGTTACGCCGAAAACGACATGCACATGCATTTGAACATCGTCCCTTGGGTGAAGAATGGCATGGCCATTGCCAAGCAAGTGGGTGCAGATCAAATGATGGGACAGCAAGCCGCTGGCATGGGTGTTTCGGTGCAGAGCATTCATGACGCGCTTGGTCTTGGTGATCTACTGAGTATGGATTGGGCAATCGAGTTCGACAGCGAATCCCCCGTGATTGGTGGCGGCATTCAGTTCACGAAACGCAGTGGTCTCATGAATTTGTTAGCTTATGTCCCTGGGCCTTTGCCTAAGACATCCTTCATCCCACGCGATGTCCCTAGCGCTTCTGTTTCGATGTTCAGTTTGGCGAATGTGTGGAAGGGCGTGATGGACATTCTCCAGACGGCTGCTCCGGGCATGGCTCCGATGGTTAAGCAGCAGTTGGGAATGGTGGAAGGGCAACTTGGGATTTCTATTGAGAAAGACTTGTTAGGCAATCTAAAGCCGGAGCTCATCATGGTTCAGTCGACCACGGCTGCAGATGGTGAGGCGCATCAGGATGATAGACTATTCATGTTAGGGCTCAAGAATGAGCAAGGGTTCGAAGTCGCTTTTGATAAGGTGCTAGCCTTTGCCGCTGGAATGACGGGCATGGCCTTTGAGCCTTCTGAGTTTCTCGGACAGAAGATGCACACGCTGGAGACGCCAGGCGGTGCGGCGATGAAGATCTCTTACTTGTTTGGCAAGGGCTACATGATGTTGTCCGTCGGCAAAGGTGAGGCTCTACGTAAAGTCTTGTCGAACATGGAGCGTCCAGGGAAAGCTCTATGGGAAGAGGCGCGAGTGAAGAATGCTTTGGCGAAGTTTGACGCAGGCTATAGTGAGATCAGCTATGTGGACTTGGCTTCAACGCTGTCCAACCTCGGCGGGGCCTTATCTGGGATGATTCCTGACGGCGAAGCCCCTGTCGATTGGGATCATTTCCCTACCTTGGCTGAGTGGAAGAATTTGATCGGCTTCGTGGTGAGTGCGTCATACATGGAGAAGAATGGATTCTTCGGAAAAGCGATGCTGCTTCCCGATGCCAAGTAAGTTGTTGCTGTTGCGCTGTTTGGCTGTGGGCATTGCCCTTGGAGCCGTCAGCGCTTCAGCCGTCGCGCCTGCTCTGACATTGTCAGAGGCGGAGATCATCAAGGTGCAGTGGGACACGCGTGATCTCACCGCTGCGGATCTGGATGGCGACGACCGTCAGGATCTTGCCGTGATCAATAATGAAGAGGCGCGCATTGATCTGTACTACCAGCTGGCACCCGGTGTGAAGCCTGGGCAGACGGAGCGGAAGACTTCAGTGGGTCGTTGGGAACCTGTGTTAGAGGATGCGCGTTTCGAACGCGTCAAAGTGCTGACAGGGGGGATCGCCTATGATCTCGCCTTTGGTGATTTGAATCATGATCAACGCCCCGATCTTGTGTATAACAATGATCGTGACGAGGTTGTGGTCCATTTCCAAGGGGAGCAAAGCGATTGGACGACCAAGAAGTATGTGGAGTTCGAGGATCTTGGGACGGATACCGGCACGCTGTGGATTGGCGATCTTAGGCAAGATGGGAAGAATGATCTCCTTTGTGTGACCGAGACTGGGTTGATGATTTTCCCTGATGGCGATGTGGAAACGCGGCCGCATCGTTATACGAACGTGAATGGGGCGTCGAGCGATCTCAATGTTTGTGATCTCAATGACGATGGCCGGCTTGATTTAGTCTATCATTATCCAAGCAGTGGTGGAAAGTCTGTCATGACGGTGCGTTTCCAGAGTGAGGATGGTCGATTCGTGGGTGAACGTTTCTTTGAACACAAGCAATCGGCCAATGCGCCGCAGCCGTTGAATTGGGGTCAAGAAGGTAAGCACAGTTTCATCGCGATCTCAGAGGCGAACCGGACTGTGGTGCAGTTGACGGCGGGCCCGGTCACCGCAGAGACTGCTGATAAGAAGAGGGACTTTAAGCGCACGGCGTATGCTGTCCCGAGCGTGGGCGGCAAAGAATCGTTTTATGCGATGGCTGATTTCACTGGGGATGGTCGTCTCGATGTGGTGGCGAGCGATGGGCCTGGCGCCCAGGTCTGGCTATTTCAGCAGACGGCACAGGGGACCTTGAGTGCACCTGTTAGTTTTCCGGCTTTCTCGGACATCAATGGCTTGGCTGCTGGTGATCTGGATGGCGATGGGCGTGCCGAGCTGATCATGGTGAGTGCCAAGGAAGGCGTTCTCGGTGTGACGCGTGTTTCTAAGGAGCAACGCTTTGCTTATCCCGAGGTCGTGCCTCTGCCAAGCAAGCCGGAAATGATGACCGTGGGTGATCTGGATGGCGATGGCACGGCTGAGATTGTGTGTGCGGTGGAAGGCGAATCCAATCGGACCAAAGGGCTGGTCACGGTGAAGCATGATTCGGCAAATGAAGGGTGGATCGTCGCGTCACTGCTAGAAGACGATGAAGAAATCGGTGCCCGAATGGAAGGTCTTCGATTGGCTGATATCAATCAAGACGGGGATACCGATGTCTTGGTCCTCTCAAGCGTACAGCCGCTGGAAGTGATCTTGAGGCAAGTGGATGGCTCGTTTAAAGCGGTCGATGGTGGTGCTGCTGGTCTTGCGGACAAAGTGGAGCCTCGTGCGATCACTCTTGGAGATCTCAATGGCGATGGAAGGGCGGAATTGTTAGTCACTCGCGACACATTTGCCCGTTCTGCGAAACTGGGGCTGAACGGTCGCTCGGAGGTCATGGACCAGATCAATGCTCCTGACGTTTCTGCGAGCCTGTTGGCCTCGGTGGTGGTCGATCTTGATGCGGACGGCAAGCCCGAGCTGCTGCTTGTCGATGGTCAGGCCAGTAAGATTCACGTCATGGCGCGGGATGATCAGGGCGTCTATCGTTTCTCCAGATCGCATCCGGGCGTGGGTGATCTCAAGGGATCGCAGCTCACCGATGTGGATGGTGATGGTAAGAAGGACTTGTTCCTCTTCGGGAAATCTCATTTCTGGTGGTACCCACTCCGAGCCGATGATTTCGCTTTGGAAGAGCGTCAGTTGTATGAGACGGATCTTAAAGACGCCGTCTACGCGGATCTTATTGTGGGTCAGCTAGACAAGGATGGTCGGGATGATGTTGTGGTTTTTGACAACAATGTGACAAACGTCATGGAGGTTCTCTTGGCGAATGACCCTGCCAAAGGTGAGGCGCCCCTGCGCAGTGCCCTGCATTTCAAGCTCTTCGAAGTGGACCCTCACTTCCAAGGTCAGCGAGGTGGGCGTATCCAACCTCACGCCAGTGTTCTCGCAGATCTCAATGCGGATGGGCGCGCTGACATCGCGGTCCTCATGCACGATCGCATGGTCATTTACCCTCAGCAGTGAATCGGCTATGGTCGCTCCTATGAAGGAACGTACTTATCTGATCACAGGAGCGAGCAAAGGGATCGGCCGTGCCACCGCGCAGCGTTTGGGCGAAGCCGGGCACACGGTCGTTGGTCTGGCACGCACCGAACCCAGCGGGTCTTTTCCGGGACCATTCGTCACGGTGGATCTCGCCGATCGTGTTGCCACTGCTGAGGCCTTGGAATCGATCACTCGAGATCATGGGATCGATGGCATCTTGAACAACGTTGGTTTGGTGAATCCGGCTCCCCTGGAAGATATCACATTGGAGCAGCTCGACCAAGTGCTTGATCTCAACTTGCGCGTGGCCTTGCAAACGACCCAAGCGGCCTTGCCGCACATGAAAGAGCAGGGTTGGGGGCGCATTGTCCAGACTTCGAGTCTCGTCACGGTGGGCGTTCCCTTTCGCACCAGCTATTCTGCGGCCAAGTCTGGCCTCATCAGTTTCACGCGGAGCTGGGCCTTGGAACTCGCTGCCTACGCCATCACCGTCAATGCCGTGGCTCCTGGGCCTGTGGAAACAGAACTCTTCAATACCAACAACCCACCAGGAAGCGTAAGTCGGCAGCGTTACATCGATAACATTCCTCTCAAACGTACGGGCACACCGGAAGAGGTCGCAGCCATCAATGCCTTCTTGTTAGGCGAGGAATCGGGGTTCATCACCGGACAAACCCTCTACGTGGATGGCGGTTCCAGCATTGGCCATGCGCCTGTGTAGGTGGCTTCTAGGCTGGGCGGATGCCGTATGTGTAGGGGATTTGGCGCTTCGCGTGGGAAGCCTGGCCTACTTTTTTAGTCCCTAAACGCAGGAAGCCCCCACTCGTGGAAACGAGTGGGGGCTGATAAAGTAGCCTTGCGAGGGACGGATCCCTGGCGGGTAAAGTTGTCGTCTTCTTCAGCTCCGAGGAGACGGTAGAACGAATCTAACCGTTCTCTTCGATGAATCGCGAAACGTCTCCGACTGTGAGCAGCTTCTCAGCTTCTTCGTCAGGGACTTGGACATCGAATTCATCTTCGAAAGCCATGACCAACTCGACAGTGTCGAGGGAGTCTGCTCCGAGGTCTTCGATAAATTTGGCTTCAGGAGTGACTTGCTCGGGGGTGACCCCTAGCTCTTTGACGATAATGTCAGATACTCGTTCTTCAATTGATTTCTCGCTCATGGAAAGGGGTCGGTTGGGTTGTCAGACAGAGTTTCCTTTAAACAGGCCGCACTTGATCTGCAACAATTAAAAAAAGATTTTTAGAAATCACTCAGCGTCAGGTAGTTACGCGGTTTCTTCTTTGTCTTTAGACGAGGCTTTCGGGGCCTCGGCATCGTCTTCGGCGGGCTCGTTAGGTTCCGTGGACACGCGTTCGACCAGTTCCCCATCGAAATTGGCCATCAGATTGTCGAGAATCTTGTCCGCGCCGGCGAACTTAAGGTCGTCGATGATGGCGCGTTTCTCCTTTTCGCTCACATCGCGGTAGTGGACATAGGCCAGCCCTTTGTTGTCCCATTTCCGCTTATCGATTCGGTAGGCGGACGAGAAGAAGACCCGTTGGCCATTGGGCGAAGTGAAGCTGGTGTCGTCGCCACAGAGGACTTTGCGGCGATTGAGCAACATCGTCCCGAGCACAGCGAGCCCGATGCCGATGCAGAGAGCGCCAAAGAAGAACTGATCAGTCGTGGAATGAAACTTTTCTGGGGGCTCTTCAGGCCAGCCCTTCGTCGCCGCGTAGTCGATCCACTCGTCCTGCTCTGGGTATCCCTCCTTCTCTGCGAGCGCTTTCCAGTCCGCATTCAGATTCCCTTCGGCCAGGAAGGCCTCTTTCTTCTCCTGAATCTCCACGAATTCCTGGTGCGCCTCGAAGATCTTGTTCTTCTTGGGATACCCGACGAAGCCGTCGTAGAGGAAGTAGAGCCCGAAGCAGACGAACATTAATGTCATCATCGACATCCTCTTCGTGTACCAGGGGGTGATGGGGCAAGTGATTGGCTCAGCCATACGGGGCGACTATGTGCGGATGAAGGCTCTTTTGTCAAATCATGGACAAGCGAGTCCCCAGGACTAATATCGGGCCAGATCATGGAACGCGACGCCGTAGTAACCTCACCCGAAACCCTGCCTTCTGACGATGTGGAGGGCATCAAGCAGCTCCGAGAGACTTATGAAAAGCTGCGCACCGAGTTGCGGAAAGTGATCGTGGGGCAGGAGGCTGTCATAGAGCAGCTCATGCTCTGCCTGCTTGCCCGAGGTCACGGCCTCCTCATGGGTGTGCCTGGCCTGGCTAAGACGCTGCTCATTAGTTCGCTCTCAGAGACCTTGCAGCTGGATTTCAGCCGGATCCAATTCACCCCAGATCTCATGCCGGCCGACATCACTGGGACGGACATCTTGCAAGAAACGGATCAGCCAGGTCGCCGGGCTTTTGAGTTCATTAAAGGGCCGATCTTTGCGAACATTGTCTTAGCTGATGAGATCAACCGAGCCCCCGCGAAGACGCAGTCCGCACTGCTTGAGGCCATGCAAGAGCACAAGGTGACAGCTCTTGGAAAGACCTTCGATCTCACGCCGCCGTTCTTTGTCCTCGCTACCCAGAATCCCGTTGAGCAAGAGGGCACGTATCCTCTACCAGAAGCTCAACTGGATCGGTTCATGTTTCTGATCAATGTGGATTACCCCAGTGAGGCGGAGGAACTGGCCATCGCCAAGGCCACCACGGGCAGTCGCGCGACGGCGTTAGAAAAGGTCATCGATGCGGAAGGCGTGATGCGTTTCCAATCCCTGGTTAGGCGCATGCCTGTTCCTGAGCATGTCTATCAACAAGCGGTCACTTTAGTGAGGCGCACACGCCCGAGTGAAGCCGCTTCACCAGACTGGTTGAAACGCGTTGTCACGTGGGGCGCAGGTCCACGCGCGGTGCAGTACCTTATCTTGGGGGCCAAAGCCCGCGCCGCGTTGCATGGAAGTTACCTCGTGCGTGAGGAAGATCTCGAAGCGGTGGCCGCCCCGGTTCTGAATCATCGCATTCTCACCAATTTCGCGGCGCAGAGTGAGGGCTTGAACACACGGACCATCGTCGAGCGCTTGTTTGAAGAGGTGAGTGATTCGATCAACCGTTAGAGCGCTGTGGCTAGCATCGTCGATCCCCAAGTGATCATGCGGCTTTCCAGCACGCCGCTGGCGGCGCGTCTGGCGATGTTAGGCCACATGTCGGGTCGGCATAAGAGTCCGCATCGAGGTTCCAGCGTCGAGTTTGCCGAGTATCGGAAATACGTTCCTGGTGATGACACGCGACGCGTGGATTGGCGCGTGTATGGGCGATCGGATCGTTTCTACATCAAGGAGTTCGAGGCGGACACGAACCTGCGGCTCTGTCTCATTCTCGATACGAGTGGGTCCATGGCGTTCGGTTCGGGGGAGTTGACCAAGTGGGACTATGCCAAGCGATTGGCAGCGACACTGGCCTATCTGGCGATCCAGCAAGGCGATGCCGCCGGACTCTATGCCGGTGGCCCGAAGTTGCACTGCGCCATTCCGCCCAGTCGGCGGCCCACGCATCTCATGGCGCTGAATGATGCGCTTGAAGGCATGACGCCCATGGCGGAAACGGGCCTCACCGATCACCTACATCAGTTAGCTGAGGAGATCCCACAGCGTGCGTTGGTTATTCTGATCTCTGATCTCTTGGATCTCCCTGACAAGATCATCGATTGCTGGCAGCACTTACGTTTTCGCCATCACGATGTCGCCGTCTTTCATGTGCAGGATCGTGAGGAAGTCACGTTTGACTTGAGCCAGTCGTTTCGATTCGTCGATCTGGAAGGAGACGAAGCGATCATCGCCGAACCTCAGGTGATTCAAGAACGTTATCGTGCGGCGGTGCTGCGGCACCAGGCGGCGCTGCGTGAAGGTGTGGCACAATGTCAGGTCGATTATCATGAGGTGCTCACCGATGAAGACTACGAACAGGCCTTGGTCCGCTTTCTCACCCAACGGTTAGGCATGCAAGGTTGATGTCATTTCTCTCTCCAGCCTTGCTTGTGGCTCTGCCAGCGGTGCTCATTCCGCTGATCATTCACTTGCTGCACCGGCGTCGCTTTCAAAAGAAATCTTGGGGCGCCATGATGTTTCTCCGTGAGGCCATGGAAGAGAAACGTGGTCGTCGTAAGTTGCGGCATTGGTTGCTGTTGGGCATGCGGATGTTAGCGATCGCGGCGCTGATCTTTGGGATGAGCCGTCCTCTGGTCGGTGGCTGGCTCGCCGGTTGGATTGGTGGGGGAGATCACACCGTGATTGTGGTCATGGACCGTTCCGCAAGCATGGAGCGTCAGCTCACGGCAGGAGGACCGACCAAACGCGAGACCGCGATCAAGACCCTCATCGAAACGGCGAATCGAGTGAGTCCGTCCGAGTTGTGGGTGCTTGATAGTGCCACGAACGAGACACGCCCGCTACAGAATTGGGAAACGCTCACGTCCACGGATACCAAGGCGGATGTTCCGGTGATGATGCTGGAAGCTTTCAAGGAATGGGAGAGGACGCAACAGGCGCGAGGCGAACTCTGGATCGTCTCGGACTTGCAGGCCAGCAGTTGGCAGGCCGAGAGCTCGAATGCGTGGGCCGATGTCCAAGCGGCCTACCGCAAGCTTTCGTCACCGCCCACTCTTCGATTTCTCACGCTGCCCGGTGGTCAAGCCAATCGCTCGATTCGTTGCCAAGCGATCCAGCGGCAACTCGCCATCACCATTCATCAGGAGAGCGCGGACGAAGTCACGATTCCCATCACGGTCAAGCGCGGGGATCAGTCTACGATTGAGAATGTGGCGTTGTTAGGAGAAACGACCACCCTCGAGCTGTCGATGCCGGAGGAAGGTGAGGTCAGCGGTTCGGTGTCCTTGCCAGGGGATGGCAATGCCAGAGACAACACGGCTTACTTTGCTTTCGGTGAAGAGCCTCGACCGCACGTGGCGGTGGTTTGCGAGGAACCTGACGTCGAATCGATCCTCGCCCTCGCGGCGTCTCCGACGGGGCTTGTGGATATCAAACGCGAGGTGACTTGGGAGGATGAAGCGTTGGTTCTCTGGCAGGGAAGCTTGCCTAACCGATCCACCGAGATGGAGCTTTTTCTCCAGGCGGGTGGTCAGATGCTGATCTTTCCGAGTGCGACGGCTTCGGCCGCTGAGGAATCCCTGACGATCCGCCAGTGGTCTCACGATGAAGGGCCGCTTCGGGACACGCGAGCTGGCGAACCTTTGGGGCTCGAGAAATTACGCACGTTCAGGCACACCAAGCTTGAAGGCGGAACGGTTCTTGCCGTGTTAGAGAATGAGGCGCCGTGGCTGGTCGAGCGACCGGATGGCGAGGGCTCGGCTTATTTCTGTGCGACTTTGCCACTCGATACTTGGTCCACGTTGGGTGATGGCATGGTGCTCGTGCCCGCGACGCAGCGTCTTCTCGCTAAGGGCCAGGACCGATTCTCTCGGGTGCGCTGGGCATCGGTGAATGAGGATCCTTGGCAAGCTGGGGTGTTTCCGCGTGAGAGCGGCTGGGATGTGCGGGTGCGTCCGTTAGAGGAAGATGGGCTCGACGAAGTTTCGGAGGAGGCGTTGACTGGGCTGATGGGAGATCTGCCGTTTCAGCAGTTTGCTTTGAAAGGCGGGAAGCAAACCCAGGAGGCGGTCAGTGAATGGTGGCGGCCTGTTTTATTTCTCGGCATGCTCTTTCTCTTGGTTGAAAGCCTCCTCACCATGATGCCACGCCAACAACGTGAACCCGTCGCCAACTCATGATGGCGGATCTCCGTTGGTCCTTTGCGGGTGGGTGGTTCTGGGCTGCCGTCGTGCTGTGTGTGGTGATGTTAGTCATTGCCCTCTGGAATGTTTATCGACGTGGTTGGAATCATCGCCATGCCGTGGTCGAAGGGCTTCGTGTGATCTTGGCCGCGATCATTTGCCTGATACTAGCAAAGCCAGAATCGTGGCAAACGCTGATGCCTGAGGATCCCACGGAGATCTTGGTCCTCGCGGATCAGTCGACGAGCATGGACACGGTGGACATGACGTTGAGCGACGGCGAGAAGGGCTCGAGGCGTGCTTGGCTCGAAGAGCAACGTGCCCTCAAGAGCACGAGGGTTTCAATCGAATGGATGGATTTCGAATCTGCAGAGAGTGGCGAGACCAATCTCCATGCCGCGCTCATGCGCGCCAGCGAACGCGGTGATGCCTTGGGCGGGATTGTACTTTTCTCAGATGGCGATTGGAACGCCGGGAAGTCTCCTCAAGATGCCGCGCTCGCCTTGCGTCGGCAGGGCATTCCGATCACGGCTATTCCGGTGGGCAGTGAAGAGGCCTTGCCTGACATCGTACTCACGTGGTCGCCCATGCCCAAGACGCTGGTTGTGGATGAACCGACGCGTCTCCCGTTCCGAGTGGAGAATCGATTCCCACGCGATGCGGAAGTCACCGTGACTTCAAGTGTCGGAGAAGAGATGACCTTGATGCTAGGGCCTGGCGAAGTCCGCCATGAGGCATTTCTCTGGAAACCCGCCGAGGAGGGTGAGCAGACGCTCTCACTCACCACGCCCGTCTTGCCCGGCGAGACCCGTGTGGACAACAACGCGGATGAAATCACGGTCACGATTCGTCGAGATCGCTTGCAGGTGCTGGTCGTCGATTCAGCGCCGCGTTGGGAGTTCCGCTATCTGCGGAATGCCCTCATGCGCGATCCTGGCGTGGATGTTTCCTGTGTGCTTTTCCATCCTGATCCAGAAATGGGACTTGGTGAGGGCCCAGGCTACTTGGAGAAATTCCCAGAGTCCATGGAGGCATTGACGATCTATGACGTGGTCTTCTTGGGGGATGTCGGAGTTGGGGACAACCAACTCACCGAGGAACAAGCGACTCAGCTGCGCGGTTTGGTCGAGAGGCAAGCGAGCGGGCTGGTCTTTGTCCCTGGACGGCGAGGCCATGCGCAACGTTTGATAGACTCACCGTTAGGCGATTTGCTCCCGGTGGTCTTAGAAGACCCGAAGACAGGTGTCCAAGAGGCCTCGCCTTCAGCTCTCGAGCTCACCGAGGCAGGCCGAGACAGTGTCTTGACCATGTTAGGAGACGCCCCCTCAGAGAACGCTGCCATCTGGCGTTCCTTGCCAGGCTTCTACTGGCACGCGCCCGTCGCTCGTAGCAAGTCAGGCGCGACTGTCCTAGCCGTGCATGAATCCTCGCGAAACACCTACGGACGCATCCCTTTGCTAGTCACGCGTCCGTTCGGCAGTGGCAAGGTGCTCTTCCTTGGGACGGATGGGGCCTGGCGTTGGCGGCGAGGGGTGGAGGATCTCTATCACTATCGTTTCTGGGGCCAAGTCGCCCGTTGGATGGCCTATCAGAGAAACATCGCCGAAAGCGATCGAGGAAGGATCATCCATTATCCCGATGCCCCATTGGCAGGTCGAGAGGTGTCACTTCACGTGACGTTGTTAGATAAAGACCGCAGCCCCATGAGCGGCGTCACCCCCACGATAGCGTGGACGCATCCAGATGGAGAACAAGGCACCCTATCATTCACAGAAGACGAAGGCGGCTGGGGCGTGTATCGTGGCGCCTGGAAACCTGCGATGGGCGGAGCCTATCAACTCGCGGTTCGACTGCCAAATGACGAACTGGATCTCACCGCGAACATCGAGGTTGCCTCGCCCGCCCGCGAAGCGACCGGCGATGCCGCCCGCCCCGAGGTGCTTCGACGATTGGCAGAAGCCACGAATGGAAGCGTCATCAAGGCCAATGCCGTCGAGACCCTAGCATCTTCTCTGGGCAGCCTAGCCAAGTCAGAACCCATCATCATCCGACACGAATGGTGGCATCACCCTGTGCTGCTTGGGCTGCTGATTCTCGGCCTCAGCGTCTATTGGGTCGCCCGAAAACGCTTGGGTTTGGTATGATGCTTTGACGAACGGAGAAAGAAAGTGAACTCACTTGGCCATCTCTTGAAAGGTCAAGAATGACAAAGTGCCGATAACCAGAAAGCTCAGCCGGGCGCAACTCTAAACTTTTCCTAAAAGATTTGAACAGAATCTTGACATGAGCATCCAACGTAAACATATTTGCAATGAGGCGGGCAAAGTCGTCCCCTCAAGTGCACGGGTGTTATGGATAATGTAAAACTCTCTCTCTGGTTGGATTAGCTATTCTAACGTTTGCAGAATCGGTTGGTGCTGCTTTTCCCTATCTCGATCGTTATGAGCTGGATGAGAACGCCGTCATCTACCGGTCCACCTTTGATGATCCAGAAGGCCTTGACCCAGCCCGGCTGGAATATCGATCAGGGTCAAGCCACCATCGTTGAAGAAGGCATTGATGAAAACTGTGTCAGAGTCGAGCCATCGCCCGAAGGCAAGTTTGGCCAAGTCACATTCAAGCTGGATCCACCACCTGAGTTGTCTGTGCTCTTTGTCGATTTCTACTTCAAGCCGGTCGCGTTTAGTGAGGGGCCTGAGGAGTTTGCGGATGTGACGGGTTCCGTCACCGGTGCCTTTCGTCTGGTCAAAGATAAGGATACGGACAAGAACACCGCTGCTCTTTACGTGCTCAATGGCAATGGGTTACGTGGTGGCGATTGGTTAGAGACGGGTGTCACTTTAGAACTCGACGACGAAGGCCGCCCGCTCCACTGGATGCGCCTGACGTTTCGCCAAGAGTTCGCCAAAGAGGACGTCGAAGGCAGTCAATCGCGCTGGGACCTGTGGGTGGATGGTCTACTCGTGCGAGGAAATCTCAGCTATTATGATGAAGTAGATGTGGATCCTGGCAGGATCACGTTACTTGGGCATCGGAACATCCCTCTCCTTCTTGATACCCTGACGGTTTCATCCGAAAACCCACTCTTTCCAGATGAGAATAGAGATGGTCTTTCGGATACCTACGAAGCGGCTTACAAGCTTCAGGGTCGCGACGCTGATTCTGATGATGATCAGCTGTCAAATCTCAGTGAGTTCATTTTGAGGACCAATCCGATCATGGCGGATTCGGATGGCGACGGAATGAACGATGGCGAGGAGATCTCTGCAGACCCCGATCCTCTAAGTGATGGGGACCGTTCTGAGGCGCTTCCGTTCAGTTTTGGTGATATTGCCAATGGCACCGTAATTGCATACTGTAGCAACATGTTTGCAGGCTACAGTGTTGACTACAAAGAGAATTATTCGGATAATGAGGTATCGGGTTCGTCTTGGACGAATACGGCAATTCGAGTGGAGGCAGTGCGCGTTTACAATAGTTCCGGATCAGTGATCAATTGGGGTGTTGAAAATCCGAGGAAAATAGGGGAAACGGTCCCCTCAACATCTAAGAAACTTGGATTCATACGCTTCCCGCAATCTCCCAAATCGATGTGCGCTAGGAGTATGAATCCAAGCATCGCTAACATCTTCGATCACCGCGTTACTCGCACCTATCTCAATGGGCACGGCCAACAGATCGAGGTCATCCATGCCTACGGCACCAAGTTCGCCGCCAGCGAACACTTTCGTTACAACGAGGACGATCGGCTCATCCAACACATTGATCCTGATGGCGTCACCATGCGTTACGCCTACAATCATAAAGGAGAGCGCGTTCTCACCGCGCTTGACCTCAAGATCGAGCCTAACGAAGCGCCTAATCACATTGATCTCCTAGTCGACCGCATCACCCGCACCAACAGCGAGCTGACCGACGTGGACGGCTCAGCTGTCCGCCGCACCACCACCCAAGTCTTCACCGAGACTGGGCTCGTCACGACCTTCATCACCCAGCAAGCACTTGATGGAACCTTTAGCGCCACCACTCAGAATGGCCAACGTGCCACCCGTCAGCGAATTGAAGGCGAGAACCCGGGCCAATGGTCCATCATCACCACGCAGCCGGACCAAAGCCACACTATCAAAACGTATCGTGAAGGCCAGCTAGAGCGCACCACCCGCCACGCCTCGGATGGCACGGTCATTTCATGGACATCGCAAGCTTATGACGGTTTTGGCCGACCGTGGCAGATGACGGACAGTCGCACTGGCACCACGACCTATCATTACGATGGTCGAGGGCGCCATTGGAAAGTCAGCGCTCCCAACCCGAAGACAGGCTCCCAAACGGAGGCAACCCTCGATACCATCTATCACTTTGATGCCCTAGGCCAAGTCATCGCCATCACCAAACCCGGCGGAGGCCAAGTTCACAGTATCTACAACGCCAGCGGGACCCTCCACAAGACCCACGGGCATCACACCACCGATGTCGAGCACCGCCACAACGGACGAGGGGAACGCACCCACATGATCACTTTCTACGGCCCAGAAAGCAAACCCGCCCGTACCCGTTGGCATTACAATGTCCGAGGCCAGTTAGCCTTCAAACAAGACGCCGCCGGGAAACGCGTTCACTACACCTACACAGACGGAGGCAAACTCGAAAGCCGCACTTGGGCGCGCGCCACCACCACCACCTATCATTACGATCCTGACAATCGCATTGATCTGCGTCACATTGATTACAGCGACAACACGCCAGACGTCCACTTTACCTACACACGCCTAGGCCTGAAACAAACCGTCCAAGACGCGGGAGGACTCCTCACTTACGCCTACGATCCGGAACCTCCGGCCAGTCTGGTCAGCGAAACCCGCAGCGATCGCAGCGGAAGTGGTCACACTTCCGGGCAAGCCCCCTACGCTGAATCCAAAACCCTCAGCTACAATCTCGATCAGCAGCTCTCACAATACAGCTACGCTTACAATCCAGATGGGCACCGCACGTCTCGGGCCGTCGACTACACGGAGACCGCCTATCACGACCGCTACTTCTATGATCCTGACACGGGTGGCGTCTCTCATGCGTGGCGCTACACCGGCACCGATCCTCCGCGTGGTCAGCGCATGCGTGCCGACGATCATACGTTCGCCTACGACAAGATCGGCAACCGTCAATCCACCACACACGGAGAAGACCAAACGACTCTCTACGACACCAGCGCTCTCAACCAATATACCAAGATCATCGGGGATAAAGTCGCAAAGCCAAGACATGACGCCGACGGCAACCTCATTCTCAGAGGCGACCGAAGCTACCACTGAGATGCCGAGAACCGCCTCACTGAAATCAGTGAACGCGGCACCCTCATCGCCAACTACACCTACGACCACCAAAGCCACCGTATTGCTAGAAAGACAAGGCAAGGAATAGACGAGCGCTACCTCTACCAAGACTGGAACCTCATCGCCGTCTACGAAGTCGGCCAAACCGAGCCCACGGAAACCTACACCTGGGGCAAAGACCTCAGTGGATCCACCCAAGGAGCTGGCGGCGTCGGTGGCCTCCTCTTTGCTAAGAAACGAAGCCACGCGGCCGACGCCTGGATTTACCACTACGACGCCAATGGCAACGGCACTGAAATCACCGACTCTAAAGGCAATCTGCTAGACCGCTATCAATATACACGGAGACGTCCAGTAGATCGTTAAAATAGGAATGGTGGATGGTTGGCGCCCCGCCTACGGGGAGAGCACCAAAAACAAAGAAAAACCAACCATCCATGAACATCCAATCACTCAAACAGCAGCTACT
>JBLHHN010000015.1:0-38196 GCA_047616785.1 Verrucomicrobiales bacterium | reverse complement strand
TCTTTTTCAGGGCTAATTGGCCTTCTCAGCCGTATTTCTGGCCATGGCACAATCCCTAACACGAGCACTATCGCTTGAACGGCTCTGACACCCCTCACGCTATCCTAGGTGAATAGGACAGGCTAGAGATATGTCCATAGGCAAAGCCAAAAGCAGGCCTCCCTGAGTGCTCCCGAAAGGGAGGATGCGCCCTTTGCTCCTACTTCACGATCAGTACACTGTTCAGAGTTTCAAACTCGTTGAGCACCCAATGGGGGCAATGCACATCCGCGCTCCATTCACCATTGATCACGAATTTGTATTCATAACGACCAGGCTCGAATAGCATGAAACGTTCATAAATGCCGGGTTCACGAGAAAGATGGGCCCTCCGTCAGGTTGGCTGGATGGTTTCGCCTACCTCTGGAGGGTGACAGGGGCCAGTAGGCAGTTTCAGGCTCGAAAACAAGCGGCCTTGCGGTTTCACTACCGAATCTCAGTCTAGCGAAACCGCTGCCTCAACTTTGGTGCAGGTCTGGACGATGGTTTTCGGAGAGATGCTGTGCCGAGTCGGAGCCCATAACCCCTTGATCATCAGTAACGAAGAGGACTCTGACTGATCCTGATTTCTTCGGGATTCGCTGATTCAGGCCCAGCCAATCTGACGGAGAGCCGAAAATCAAACGTCCGAACACCGATACGTTCGAGACTTCTCTTCAGATTGTCTAGATTCGCCATGACAATGAATCGACAACTGGGTCGTTTCTCCGATCTGCTCCATGGCCTCATGGAACCACCCTATCACTGCTGCGATGGTTGAAGTCAGTCCAACGCAGGCGTAGGCCAAGCAGGCTAGGGTCAGGGATTTCATGAATCAAATCCAGCGCCCCTGCACCGCTCTGGTCCAGACCAATCGCTACTCGATCTTCAAACGCACGTGACCTTGCGCATCCTGAGGCAAACGCGCCGTCACGCGATCATTTGCGGTCTCAAGACCGCCTGTGAAATCACTCCAAGTCACGAGATCTGCAGAAGTCTGGATCTGGACCGACACCCCTTGAATCGCTGGGCGTAGCCCGTGATTCACAGAAATGCCATTGGCGTCCGTGGCCACAATCACACTATCACCATCACTGATCACAGGGTTGCCGCCTAAGGCAAACTCGACCAGATTCACCGCGCGATCACCGTCAGGATCCGCCGTCTTCTCGGAGGCGGTGCCTGCAGGGATCGCTTCAGCAGCCCATGCCGCATAGGTCAGCCCGACAGGTGGATCACCACCGTCGGTGGTGCCCGGCGTGCCACCAGAAGCAGAAGAAATGGCCCAATTGGAGGGATCGTTAGGATCCGGATTGCCCGCGAAGCCATTCAAGACGAGCGAGAAACCATCACCGTCCGCTTCCGTCGGCCAAGGGTCGTTGTCATTGTAGGCGATGGCTGTGATCGGCTCGCCTGTCGCTCCGACAAACGCAATCTCATCACCTGAATTGGCCAAACTCCCATTATAGGCACCTGCCACCGCGACGGCATCGCCATAGCGCGTGCGGAAGGCTTCCAAATTCGCCACAATCACGGTCGAGACACCTGCTTCCAGGATCGAAGAAGACGTCACTTGAAACCTGAGCCCGTCGTCAGCGGAAAGACCTAACAAATCAATGGAAGCGCCGCTAATGTTCGTAAACTCGATGAACTCGAAGTCGTCATCATTGGTGAAGCCAGCGGCGAGTTCAGCATCCGTCGGATTGCTAGGGTGGTACATCAATTCGGACACCACCAGATTTCCGGCAGCGGCAGGCTCCACGCCGATCACAAATGGCACCTGAGCAGGCGCGCTCCACTGCTGGTCCGGCCCATCAGGTTTGGGAGTGTAAGAGGGAAAGAACTCACGCACGACGAGGTTTGCCGACGTTCCAAGCGCGATCGCGCTGGTGTATTCCGTGGCTGAGGCACTGATCTCCCCACCCGACAGACGAGGATCGGTTCCGTCGATGGTGAAGTAGAGTTTGGTGGGGCTGAAGAGCGTGCCTCGATTTCCTCTGAGCGTGATGGTCTCGCCATCTGCGAGAGCTCCGCCGTCCGGAGTGACTCTGGGAGGCTCGACCAATTCATCGTCCACCCAATCGCCGCGCGTCGTGAGCCAATCTTTCAAATGATCCAGCTCACCCTGCCATCCACCATACTCGGGGGAGACTTCAGGCCAGCGGGCTTGGTTGCGTGGCTGAGCTTCGCCAATCTCTCCGGCCAAGCGATCGATCAGCGCTTCAAGATTCTCGTTGGAAAAGGCGCCTTCACGCAATTCGTTCCAGCGATCACAATAGGCTTGTTGGAAATCTCGATCCTCAAAGAGATCGCCCCACCAACGTTGCGTGCCATTGGTGAAGAACGTCGTGCCACGATCTCCGCTGATCCCACGCCAGACGTCGGGGTCACGTGGACGCGGCGGACTGCCAAAGCGGTCGCGTGATCCTGCCGCAATGTTAAAGTCCCATACGGGACCGCCAAACACTTTCCCATTGCGTTCCTTATAAAAGAAAGTGCTCAGTCGCAGCGAGTCGACATTCAACATCAACATGTTGATCATGTGATGGTCGACCCAAGACGGCACATTGATGAACGCAGGATAGCCGGTCTCAGGATCAGAGGAATCAAACGAATCAGCCATGTCATCCAAATAACCTCGCAGATAAGCCAATTGTTCACTTGTGAGAGCATCCTTCGAAGGCTCCGTGAGGACAATGCCCTGACCGCCACCATTCGTGGACGTGTCATTGGGCCCAGAACGATCAACCTTGAAGATGTAGCCACCCGTCACCTCGGGCTCTTCGTTGTCTTCTTCGGTCAAGCCATCGATATCGATCCGATCCGCATCCCGTTTCATCGCTTCCATGAAACTGTAGACACCAACATAGTCATCAACATCCACGGGACCTTCACCATCGCTCACGTACACCTCACAGTAGTGCGTCCGTGCAGCGTATCTCCCAATCTGACGGCTCAAAGCGTAGGTAAACTCATTACGCACCAAGGAACGATCCTCTTCGTAGCGTCCACTCAGGATCCAATCCGATTCCGCAGGCATACCCAACGGCTTCTCCACCTTGTCCTCACCGTCTTCATCTTGGAACTCCACGCGATAAGACTTCTTCGGGAAACTCTGGGTCGAAGAACCGCGCGTGCGAATCTGACCACCTGAGGACAGTGTGAACTCCCCTTCGAACTTCGTGCGACCATCCTCACCGCTCAGCTCCAAAATACCTAACACCATCTCATCATTGGTGCCTCCGATCGTGCCATCCGACTCCACAAGCACCAGTGGCAAGTTGCTCGTTTGTGCGGCCAACTCGGGCGTGATGCTGAAGAAGACTTCCCGTCTCAACGGTCCTCGGGAAATCGAAGCTGCTAAATTGACGGTTTCTGTGAGGACGATCGGTTCAGTATAGGTTTTGCCATTGAAAAGGGTCGGCTTCTTTCCATCCAACGTGTAAGTGATCTTGCTGCCGGAACGTGTGGATAGGGCCACTTCGAGTGAATCTGAGAAAGGCTGGCCTTTCACCGAGAAGATGACTTCTTCCGCCACGGTGCCGCCCTCATTGGCCTCGTTCGGTGTCGGGGTGCTGAAGAAATGCAGGACCCAGAGACCTCCCGATTGTTGCACGCCGTAGCTCTCGCCACCATCGAGCTGGGGAATCTCGGGATCGAACTGATCGGTAATCGTCGTCTTGTCAGGATCGACCATGGCCAAGAATTCTCCGCCATTCTTGAGTTGGAAATTGGCATGAAGCTCGGCCCCCGCCACTCCCCGATCTTTTCCCGAGGCGAAGACTAGCAGATAGCCTCCAGGAGCGATCTCGACCGCTGGGAATTCCCATTTGTTCAGGTCATCGCGATCGTCCGTGAGGAAATAGCCTCCTAGGCCAACGGCGGCCTCGCCATCATTGTGCAGTTCCACCCAGTCCTGCGAATCGCCATCTTCGTCTTGGTGGGTGTCCACATTGTTCGTCATGACCTCGGAGAGGACGAGATCCGCAGAAGAGATCGTAGGAAAGCCCAGGGAGACTACAGAAAGTCCGAGGATGAGCGTTTTAAAGAGAGTTGAAGCATGCATGCCAGAAATTGCTTTGGGGGTGAAACGATACGTTCACACAACCAACCTTCCGAAGCAAGCGAGTTACGATCTTGCACACGTTAGGGCCCTGTGTTAACGCCCAGAATGGAAATCAACGGCTACTTCATCTTCATCGCCATCACGGTCATCGGATTCTATCTACTCGACGTCTTTTCCAATTTCCTCAATCTCAAGGCCCTCAAGCCCGAATTGCCCGCCGAGTTCGACGATGTCTACGACGCGGAGAAGTATGCCAAGTCTCAAGCCTACACCCGCGAGACGACGAAGTTCGGCATGCTGGAGGCGACCTTTTCACTGATCGTCTTCCTCCTTTTCTGGTGGCTAGGCGGATTCCAATGGCTCGATGGGCTCGCGCGCGGTTTCGGTCAGGGCCCGATCGTCACCGGCCTCATCTTCGTCGCTGCCATGGTCGTCGCAGGCCAGATCCTGTCTCTCCCCTTCAATCTCTACGACACCTTCGTCATCGAGGAAAAGTATGGCTTCAACAAGACCACCGGGAAAACCTACGCGACGGACTTCGTGAAGAATCTCTTCTTGAGCGCAGCGTTAGGTCTCCCTATCTTCTCGTTGCTTCTCTATCTCTTTCAGAACCCCTCCTTCGGAAACATCGCCTGGCTGGTCGCTTGGATCGCCACCACGATCTTTCAGCTCATCATCCTCTTCATTTATCCCAAGTGGATCCTACCACTGTTCAATGAATTCAAGCCGCTTGAAGATCAGGAACTCAAAGACGGCATCGAAACCATGGCCAAGAAATGCGACTTTCCTCTGACCGGCATTTTCGAAATGGACGGCTCCAAACGCTCGACCAAGAGCAACGCTTACTTCGCTGGCTTTGGAAAACACAAGAAGATCGCGCTCTTCGACACGCTGATTAAGAAACACTCGGTCCCCGAACTCGTCGCTGTGCTCGCTCACGAGATCGGTCACTTCAAGAAGAAGCACATTCTCAAGACCCTCATCCTCGGCATCCTACAAATGGGCGTCATTTTCTACTTGTTAGGCCTGTTTCTCAACAATCGCAGCCTCTTCGATGCCTTCGGCGTCCAAGAAACGTCGGTTTACCTTAGCTTCATCTTCTTTTCCTTCCTTCTCAGCCCACTGAGCAAACTGATAGGGGTCGGCATGGCCATCTTCAGCCGCAAGAATGAGTTCGAAGCCGATGCCTTTGCTGTCGATGTCACTGGCAGCGCGACGCCCTTGATCACAGCTCTCAAGTCACTCTCCGAGGACAACCTGAGCAATCTCACGCCCCATCCTTTCTACGTCTTCATCAACTACTCGCACCCGCCGATGACGGAACGCCTCGCTGCCCTGCGTGCGCTAGCATAGCCTCGTATGCGCAAAGAACTCACCCATCTCGCCGCAGATGGCACGATCGCCATGGTCGATGTGTCAGACAAAGACATCGTCTCCCGCACCGCGCGCGCCAGGGGCTTCATTCATCTTCAGCCAGAGACCATCCGCCTCATCACCACGGATGGCGTGAAGAAAGGCAATGTCCTAGCCACCGCACGGATCGCCGGCATCCAAGCCGCCAAGCAGACCGCGACGCTCATTCCGCTCTGTCACCAACTCCCGCTGCGTCACGTCAGCGTTGATTTCACCGAACAAGCCGACGGCTTCGCCATCACCGCGACGGCCAAGACCCAAGCACAGACCGGCGTCGAGATGGAAGCCCTCACCGCCGTGAGCCTCGCCGCGCTTACGATCTACGACATGTGCAAAGCCGTGGACACGACGATGACGATCACTGACATCACATTGGTCGAGAAGCGTAAAGAAAGTCTTTCGTAACGTCGGCATTTCTGCCGCACGCCGAAGCCTCGCCAATTCTGTCCCTCTTCTCCAGAGCAAGCTGGAATCAATGCGCGTCTAGCCAATTCGCGCCAGACCCTGTGTCCACCACCACTGGCACTCTCAGCTCTAACGCTTCACGCATGCATTGTTCGACCAACGGCTGCAAGAGGATTTGTTCATCCCGGTAGACGTCGAAGACGAGTTCATCGTGCACTTGCAAGAGCATCTTACTCCGAAGGTTCTCTTTCTTCAACGCCGCGGCCACCCGGATCATGGCCAGCTTGATCATGTCTGCGGCGGTGCCCTGGATGGGCGTGTTGATCGCCATGCGCTCCGCCGCTCCTCGGATGGTCCAATTGCTAGAGGCAATGTCACGGAGATGGCGCCGCCGCCCCGTCATCGTCTCGACATACCCTTGTTCGCGAGCCAATTCGATGGTCGCATCCATGTGAGTCTTCACTCCGGGATAGAGTTTAAAATACTCTGTGATGATGGTCTCCGCTTCTTTCTTCGGAATGCCTAACCGTTGCGCCAATCCGAAGGAAGTGATGCCAAAGATGATGCCGAAGTTCACCATCTTGGCCGTTCTCCGCATCTCTGGCAGAACGCCATCAAGCCCTACCCCATAAACAGCAGCGGCGGTCGCCGAATGAATGTCCGTGTTGTCTTTAAAAGCCTGACACATGGCCGGATCACCACTCATGGAGGCCATGACCCGGAGCTCGATCTGCGAGTAGTCTGCAGCAAACAGGATCCGATCGGGGCCGCCGGCAATGAAGGCGCGCCGGATCTCTTTGCCGTGCTCACTGCGAATGGGAATGTTCTGCAAATTTGGACCACTGGACTGCATGCGCCCAGTGGCGGTCATCAGTTGCTGGAACGTGGTGTGAATACGGCCCGTGTTAGGATTCACATCCCCTGGAAGATTGTCGACATAGGTATTCTTGAGCTTGGTCGCCTCACGGTAATCCAGAATATTCCGAACGATCTCATGCTGCGGGGCCAAGGTCGAGAGCACTTGCTCATTGGTGGCATACTGCCCGGTCTTGGTCTTCTTAGGTTTCTCGACCAATTTGAGTTTCTCGAAGAGAATCTCGCCTAACTGTTTCGGGGAATCGAGATTGAACTCGCCACCCGCTCCCCGGAAGACCTCCGCTCTGAGAATATCCGCACGTTTGCCTAACTGATCGCCGACTTCGGCCAAGGCGGCGAGATCAATGGCGATGCCCTCTTTCTCCATGTCCGCAAGCACTGGCATTAGCGGGCACTCGATCTCATAGAAGACTTTCTCCTGCCCTTTCTCCTTCAATTGCGGCCGCAACTTCTCCGCTATCTGCCAAGTGACATCGGCATCCTCGGCCGCATACTGCGCAACTTTCTCCAGATGATCGGCGCTCAGTTCTAACAGACTACCTTGGCCATCCGAGGCATTCTTTTCGCCGATCAAGCTGGTGATAGAAATCGGCGTGTAACCCAGATAGACCTCCGAGAGATAGTCCATGCCATGCCGCTGATCTGGATCGATCAAAGCATGCGCGATCATGGAATCAAAGAACGGCCCTCCGACAGACAAACCGCGCGCACGCAAGACACTGATATCGAACTTCAGATTGTGGCCGACCAGCTCGATCTTGGGGTTGGTCAACACCGGTGCGAACATTTGTAAAATGCCCTCCGCCGCTTGTGCCTCATCCACCGGCAAAGCGACATAATAGCCTTCATTCTGCGCCCAAGAGAACGACAGCCCTAACAATTGGCACGTGTGGGGATTGAGTGAGGACGTCTCGGTATCGAAACAGAACGTCTTCTGTTTCTGAAGTGCGCCTAACAAAGCCTGGCGTTTCTCATCCGTGTCCACCAGTTCGTAGCGTTTCTCCACGCTCTCGATGGTGACCAGGCTATCGGGATCAATTCCTTGCGCACGCAATCGCGCACCGCGTCCGATCTTGAAGTTCTTTCCGAAGATCCGTTGCCCGAGGGTATTGAACTCGAACTCGACAAAGAACGCTTGCAATTTGTCTTCATGATAATCTTGGACCACGAGCTCATCGAGCGCAATCTCCACCGGCACGTCGAGCTTGATTGTGGCGAGCTGTTTCGAGAGCAGCCCTTGCTCACCGAAGTTGATCACATTCTCCTTCTGCTTGCCTTTGAGCTTGCCCGTATTCTTGAGCAACTCCTCGGTGCTGCCAAATCGCTTGATCAGCTTCTTCGAGGTCTTCTCGCCGATGCCAGGTATGCCTGGGATATTGTCAGAGGCATCGCCCCACAGACCGAGAATATCGATCACTTGCTCGGGGCGCTCGATTTCCCATTTCTCAAGGATGTCTTCAACGCTGAGGATCTCGTGATCGCTGCCTTGCCGACCGGGCTTGTAAATGAAAGTCGTTTCCGAGACCAACTGAGCAAAGTCCTTGTCCGGCGTGACCATGTAAGTCTCAAAACGGCCATCGTCATCGGCACGCTTGGCCAGGGTGCCGATGATGTCGTCGGCTTCAAAGCCATCCATGGTAATGACGGGAATATTAAAAGCCTCCGCTAACCGTTTCACATGAGGAATGGCCGCGCTAAGGTCTTCCGGCATCTCTTGACGTTGCGCTTTGTACTCGGGATACGCAACGTGACGAAACGTCGGTGCCGATGTATCAAAAACCAAGCCCAGGTGCGTGGGCTTCTGCTTTGCCTTGATGTCTAACAGTGTGTTAGCGAAGCCGTAAATGGCCGAGCTGTTGAACCCACTGGAGGTGTAGACAGGGCTACGGATCAGTGCGAAATGCGCGCGGTAGATCAGCGCCATCCCATCGAGCAGAAACAAACGAAAGTCCTTCTTAGTAGCCATGGTTGCCAAGCTCACCTGCGAGTGACTCCTGTGTCAATGGTCATCGACGGATGGCCATGAGACAACCTAGGATTACCAGAATACCTCCGAATACTTGCAGCCATGCGAGGCGTTCGTCGAAAAGAAAGCCCCCCCCAATGGAAACCCACACGGGAATGCTGAGATGCAGGGCCCCTCCAGTCGACACATTGAGATAGCGGAAAGAATGCGTCATCGCGAGCTGACCAAACGTCGCCATGAACGAAGCCAAGATGGCCCAGCCCAGTTGTACCGTGCTGAGTTTCACCAGTTCGGGAAACGCCCACGGCGCAACAGCGAGCATCGCATAAATGCACTGCGAGGCGAAGATGGTTGGCGTGGCTTCGTCCGTCTTATGCAAGTAACGGATGATCACGATGACCATGCCTGCAGACACCGCGCCCAGCAATCCCACGGCGAATGATTGGTCAATACCCGCCCTGACATTCATCAATAAACCCACGCCGACGAGACTCACGAACAGCCAGATCAACTGAGAGAGCGATAATTTTTCACGCAGAAGAAAGCAAGTCGCAAAGACCGCCCCGAAAACCACGTAGGTGCTGCTCACCAACGTCGCGACCCCCGTCCCAAGGCGAGGAATCGTCCAGTAGTAGCAGATGAGTCCAAGCGAACCTAACAAGCCCCGGGCCACGAGTGCTGGCCGCGTGAAAACACGCATCACCCGCAAGCCGGAACGCTGTCCATACCAGACCACCACAAAGGCAAGACCAACGATCCCTCGGAGCAAGACCAGCGGCCAGGTACCAACCTGTTGGTTCGAGCCGAGATACTTAATAAGCAGCGCATTGGCCGTGAAGAAGGCCAAACAAGCGCCCATTAAGACAAGGCCACGAATGTAGTGAGAGTCCGCTGGGGAAGCGAGCGCAGCGTCTGCTGTGGTAGCAGATGTTGATGATGGTGACGTTTTCATTGACGACGTAGAGCTGCCGGAAGGGCAATCCACGTCACGTTCACTTCAGGACTAACAAACGCTGTATAACGATCAACATCACCACTACCGAAGAATTAGGCACGCCAAATCACAAGCCCTACCAAGCGGCAGACTTTGATTTGCGGTTTAACTCGGAGGGTGTACATGACTTGATCGAAGCTCGAGTAAACCCGTTCTGGTTATTCGTCAATACCGTTTTCCCTGGTCATGGAAGGACCCAAGAAGTTAGCCGGTGGTACAACGAGGTGGAACCACCGGATCGCAGGTACAACAGTACCTAGGTATTTGCGTATATGGGAGGTATTGTGAAAGGCATGAATGCTATGAGCGTTGCTGTGGGAGGCATGGGCGATCATGTGCATGTGTTGATGGGACTGAATGCCACGCATACCTTGGCTGACATGATGCGAGAGCTGAAGTCAGAGTCATCGCGGTGGATCAAATCCGGGCTAAAACTACAAGGATTCAGTTGGCAGGAAGGCTACGGAGCATTCACATTTGGAGCGCTAGATTTGGAACAAGTTCGACAGTGCGTTTTGAATCAATCAGAGCATCATCGAACCAAGAGTTTTCAAGAAGATTACGAAGCCATGCTGGAACGAGGTTTGGTGAACTATGATGAACGTTACGTGTGGTAGTTCTCTTGTTAGTGGGGTGAGATCTGCAGGAGAGGTTCTCGCGCCCTTCCAGGGCACATAGATTTGCTACCAAGGTCCGTTGGTTCCGCTACGCTGCACCAACCGTCTTTGGTCCCTCCAAGACTTCGAAGTACAGTTAGAAATACACAGCCGCGCTCAGCCCGATGAAGGGCGCAGGATCGGCATCGCTCTTGCGGAGTCTGCGACCACTGTGGTCCTCGAGTAGCAGTTCATTGGCCAGGCCGATGCCGCCAAGAAAGGTCACGCGCCAGTGATCCGTTGCCTGGTAGGTGAGTGAGCCATAAACAGGAATGGTCCGATCTTCAGCCACACCGCCATCATCGAGACGGAAGCGAAGTTTCTCGTAACGCGCCCCAAACGTGAACTGCCATTCATCAGAGATCTGCCAATTCAAGGCAAGTCCAGGCGCGAAGAGTCCGGCAGAAGTCGGTACCGTGGTCAGTGTGAGCGTGTCGGTGAATCTCCATTTCACATAGACCAATGGAAAAATACTAACATCATCTTCAATCTGACTGATGAATCCGATTCCAGGCCCAAGCGTGAGCCGATCGCTCAAACGATAGGAGGCGCCCGCAATCAATCCACCGGACAGGGAATCACCAATGCCAGCCCCATCTTCTCCCGCGAAACGGACTGAAGGCACACCGAAGAATGACCATTCGCCAGGAAGGTCCCATTGAATCGGCAAGCTCAATTGAATCGCATGCACATCGCCCCATGGGTCCAGGGACGAGAAACTGCCAGGACTGCCGTTGGATAAATCATAGGCGCTGCGTTGATAGGAACCTGAAAGAGAGATGCGATTGCTCTGACCCGCGTAGATCCGCGCCCCAAGCTGAACGTAGGAGGAGTGGCTGGACACTTCACCTCCACCATCCATGTCGGCACCGAGACGGTAGCGATGACCGAAGCCAAAAGGAGAAACCGGAGGTCGGGCAGAACTTTCGGCGGCGAGCAATGGAGCGACGAAGAGCGTGCTTAATAGAAGTGACGAGAGTAGGATCCGTGTCATTGATGCAAACTACGCACGATAGCAGACGTTTGGCTGCACAAATAATGCACACTCTCATCTAGCATGGCTTCCAAGTCCTCGCTCATCAAAGACTACATCGCTCGCGTGATTGCTGAGCAGTCCATCGAAGAGATCGAAGCTCAGCTAGCTCCCGATCTTAACAATCTCCCAGCGAGAATGCCTATCAGTGCGAAGGTCTCCGAGGCTCTCTTTGACCGTCGCTGGGAACGGCTCGGTGCCCCATCGGCGCGTGAGGTCCTACTTGATCCCGCCACGGCATCGGCGGCTGAGATCTACGCCAAGAACATCGAGAACTTTGTTGGCACAGTGAAAGTGCCAGTTGGCGTGGCAGGTCCGTTGCGGGTCAATGGGATCTTTGCTAGTGGCGATTACTTCGTACCTCTCGCCACGACGGAAGCTGCCTTGGTCTCCTCTTATGCACGTGGGGCTGCCCTGTTGACGGCTGCTGGCGGCTGCACCTGCCTTGTTCTAAATGAAGCGGTGAGCCGTTCTCCAGCCTTTGCCTTCAAGACCGTGGCCGGTTCCGCAAGATTCGTCACCTGGATCTTGGAACAGATCGAGGCATTCAAAGAAGCAGTCGGCACGACGACCTCGCATGGGCGGCTCATCGATGTCTCCACGACCATCGAAGGAAATCACGTCTATCTGAATTTCGAGTTCACCACCGGGGACGCTTCTGGGCAGAACATGGTGACCATCGCCACGCAAGCGATCTGCGACTTTATCATCGAGCACTCGCCCATACAGCCAGACTATCATTACATTGAAGGCAATCTCTCTGGAGATAAGAAAGCCAGCGCCCTGTCTTTCACCACGGTGCGCGGAAAGAAAGTCTGCGCCGAAGTCAAACTCTCACAAGAACTTATTGTCAAACACCTCCATACCACGCCTGAGGCACTGGTCGATTACTGGCGCATGTCGGCGATCGGTGGTGTGCTGAGTGGGACGATAGGCATCCAAGGACATTTCGCCAATGGGCTCGCCGCGCTCTACCTAGCATGTGGACAAGACGTCGCCTGCGTGGCCGAGTCCGCCGTGGGCGTGACACGATTTGGGGTGACGGAAGATGATGGATTGTATGCGGCGGTGACGTTGCCTAACATCATGGTGGGAACGGTCGGCGGCGGCACGGCGTTGCCCTCACAGAAAGCTTGCCTGGACATCCTCGGGCTGCATGGCACTGGACACAGTCGGGCACTCGCCGAGGTCTGCGTTGGCCTCTTGCTCGGAGGTGAACTTTCGATCATCGGCGCGCTCACCGCAGGACATTTCACGCGAGCGCACCGGAAATTGGCCCGTGATTCGAACATCGATTCAAACGATGGTGGAAACTGACGTATTAATTTAAACAATTCCAAAACTCTGCCCATGCTTCGCCAAGCCCGCCCTTGAACCCATCCAAGATCCCCCCGGCTTCTTCGCAAGATGGTGGGTCTACCAACGCGAACGCTTTCCCATCATCGCACATGGGCTTCTCGTCTTGGCCTTCAGCAGCTCGGCGGTCTGTTTCTCATTCCTCCTTTCTGAGCAAACGGAAATCCCCACGTGGCCCTCGTTCTTGGTGGCCTTCGTCACCTCGTTTCTATTCTTCCTCCAACTCCGCATCGCCGACGAGTTCAAAGACTTCGAAGAGGACGCCGAGTTCCGTCCCTACCGTCCCATACCGCGCGGCCTCATTTCTCTGAAAGAACTAGGCGTCCTCTTCGTCGTCGGCGGCGCGGTTCAGTTAGGTCTAGCGCTTTGGCTGCAACCAAAGCTCCTCTACGTTCTTCTCATCGCCTGGACCTACCTTGCGCTCATGAGCAAAGAGTTCTTCGTGCGAGAATGGATCACCAAGCGTCCTATCACTTACCTTTGGACGCGCATGCTCATCATGCCCATTGTCGACTTCTACGCCACCGCGTGCCAATGGTCACCCACGCAAGGCTGGCCCACGCGTGGATTGATCTGGTTTCTCATCGTGAGCTTCTTCAATGGCATCGTCATCGAGATGGGCCGCAAGATCCGATCGACCGACCAAGAGGAACACGGCGTTCAGACCTACACCCGCCTCTGGGGAACGAAACGCGCGCCCTGGGTTTGGTTCAGTTTCGTCGCTCTGACAGGACTCTCCGCAGGCTATGCTCTGGTGCTCATTCACTTCGCTCAGGCACTCTGGGTCCTGGTCGCTCTCGTTCTGATCGCCTTCATCCTCACATGTTACTTTATGCAGAAACCAACGGCCCCCATGGCAAAGAATTTCGAACGCCTCGCAGGCTTGTGGGCCTTGGTCATGTATCTCATTCTCGGTCTCATCCCCATGTTTGTCTTGTCATGAAGGTCCTCTTTCCAGATGCCATCACCGATGAAGCGATCGGCGGCAAAGCGGCGGCGCTCTTGCGACTTCGTAAAGAAGCCTTTCGTATCCCAGAATGGTTTGTGGTTCTGCAAGGGGCGAGGCCCTCCGAGATCACAAGCGCGCTTGCGAGACTGAATGCCGACTGTGTTGCCGTGCGTTCATCGGCCCTCGAAGAGGACGGCGCTGAGCACTCCTTCGCCGGTCAGTTTGATAGCTTCCTCCACATCCAGCCCGATGCGGTCGTCGAGCATGTGGAGAAAGTCTGGGGCTTCGCGCGTAACGAGCACATCGTCGCCTACTGTCAGAAACACAACATTCAGCTTCCTTCATCGCCCTGCGCGATTGTCCAGCGCATGCTCGATCCTGAGTCTGCAGGCGTGGCCTTCAGCGTGGATCCCGTTTCAGGAAATCGAGCACACGGCGTCGTCTCGTCCGTGCGCGGTGTGGGTGAGAAACTCGTCTCTGGCGAATGTGACGCAGACACCTTTCATATTTCGAAAGATGGCTGTGTGATCAAGAAGAGTCTCTGCGACGAAGCGATCACGGAGACACAGGCGGTGGAAGTCGCCGAGTTGTCACGTCAATGTGAGGATTTCTTCGACGCACCGCAAGACATTGAGTGGGCCTTCGCGGAAGGTGCGCTCCATCTACTGCAGTCGCGCCCTATCACCTCGCTTCGTCAGGGCACGCATCGGATCTGGGACAACAGCAACATTTCCGAAAGTTACTCCGGAGTGACCACGCCTCTGACATTCACCTTCGCCAACCGCGTCTACACTGCGGTCTATCGCCAGTTCTGCAAGATGATGCTTGTGCCCGGCAAACGTGTCGTCGCTAGTGACGAGACATTTCGGGCTATGCTCGGTCTGTTGCGGGGTCGGGTTTACTACAATCTCGTCAGTTGGTACCGTGTCCTCGCCATGCTTCCTGGATTTCAAGTGAACCGCAGTTTCATGGAGCAGATGATGGGGGTGAAGACGCCCATGCCACAGGAGATTGTCGATGAGATTATCGCAGAATCAAAGTCTAGCAAATTGGCGGACACGATGAATCTGATCGGAACGCTGATCGGCCTTGTGTCGAATCAATGGACGCTCGATCGCCAGATCAAACGCTTCTACACACGGCTCAATGACACCCTCGCCGCGCCTGCACCGCTTGAGAAAATGTCGATCGATCAACTGACGAAACACTATCGGCATTTGGAGAAAGAGCTGCTCACCAAGTGGGATGCGCCGCTCGTGAACGATTTCTTTGCCATGATCTTCTTCGGGGTCTTGGGAAAACTCTGCAGGAAGTGGCTGGGCGAAGAAGCGGAGAGTCTGCACAATGATCTCATCGTCGGCGGTGAGGACATTGTCAGCATGGAACCCGCCAAACGCATCCGTGAGATGGCGATCATGGCTTCAAGTGATGATGATCTGATCGCGTCACTGCAAGAGGCTGTGGTCGCCCCTAACACCAATCTTTCCGAAAGTGTCCACGCCTACATCGAGAAGTTTGGAGACCGGTGCCTCGAAGAGCTGAAGCTTGAAAGTGCCACCTTGTTAGACAACCCAGCACTCCTCCTCCAATCGATCGGGAACCTTGCAGCGATGTTCCGCGACCATGGCGTTCCCGAAGTCGGTACGAACAACGATGTCCGTACCAATGCCGAGGAACGATTGGCCAGCGCCGGATTGAGGTTTCCCAAGAAACAGCTGTTCCGTTGGGTGCTTCGTCAGGCTTGGAATCGCGTGCGTGATCGAGAGAATCTTCGGTTCGAACGCACCCGCGTCTTTGGTCGTGTGCGGCGGATCATGGTGGAGATCGGGAAACGTCTCGTCACGGAAGGACGTTTGAAAGATCCGCGCGATGTGTTCTACCTCGAACTGGAAGAGATCCTCGGATATGCGGACGGCACAGGGGCTTCGGTTAGTCTTGGCGATCTTGCTGAAGCTCGTAAACGCGAGTTTACAGGATTCAAAGAGAAACTGCCGCCTCCTGACCGTTTCTCAACCTACGGGGCACCACATGATTACGAAACATTCGAGTCAGAGGAAGCTAAAGTCGTCGTGACACACGGCGATGCCTTGCAAGGGATCGGCTGCTGTGCGGGAGTGATCCGTGGGCGTGCTAGGGTCGTGACGGATCCGAAGTCTGCCGTTCTAAAGCCTGGAGAAATCCTCGTCGCCCAGCAGACAGATCCCGGTTGGGTCATGCTCTTTCCTTCCGCTTCAGGTTTGCTAGTGGAGCGTGGAAGCCTGCTCAGTCATTCTGCGATCGTGTCGCGAGAAATGGGCATTCCTGCGGTGGTCTCTCTTCCAGGCTTGCTTCAGTGGATCACGGATGGTGAAATGGTAGAGTTGAATGGAAGAACCGGAACCGTGAGGAAGTTAACGCATGTCTAGCGAAGTCGCCAGCAAAGCTGATTTTTCCCGCATCCGCTACGCGCAGTGCTGGGAGGACGCCGATGTCTTGCTCGAAGGCCTCGCGATTGCGCCTGGCGACACCTGCTTGGCCATTGCCTCGGCCGGTGACAATGCCTTGTCCATGGTCTCACAGGGGCCTGCCCGCGTCATCGCCGTCGACCTGAATCCCGCGCAACTTGCCTGTGTCGAACTCCGAGTCGCCGCCTACAAGAATCTCACTCATCCTGAGTTGCTGGAATTGATGGGGTCCCGTCCCAGCACACAGCGGCGGCAACTTTTCCAGCGTTGCCGCAACGCGCTTTCATCCGAGGTGATTCAGTTCTGGGAGCATCACACAGACACCATCGATGCAGGCATCGGCGGTGGAGGGAAGTTCGAGAATTACTTTCGTCTCTTCCGAGAACGCGCCCTGCGTTTGGTCCATTCGCCCAACCGAATTTCTCAGCTCCTCCAAATGCGTGAGCCGGACGCACGCGAGAGATTTTATGAGAGCCAGTGGAACACGTGGCGCTGGCGCATGCTGTTCCGTGTGTTCTTCTCGCGCTTCGTCATGGGTCGACTCGGCAGAGATCCCAGCTTCTTCCAATACGTCGAGGGTTCGGTGGCTGATCGTATTCTTGAACGCGCACGCCATGCCTTGGTCGCACTTCAACCAGCGGAAAACCCCTACTTACACTGGATCCTCACCGGAACCCACGGAGACGCTCTGCCTCACGCGCTTCGGGAGGAGAATTTCGAGGCCATCCGTTCCCATATCGACCGGTTGGAATGGCGACTGGGCTCGATAGAAGACGTTCTTGAAGAGCTTGGCGATGACACCGTGACCAAGTACAACCTCAGCGACATCTTCGAATACATGTCAGAACCACATTACCACGCGCTCCTGGAGAAACTCGTTGCAGCGGGCTCTGCCGGAGCCCGCTTGGCTTATTGGAACATGTTAGCTCCTCGCACACGTCCTGAGAGCATGGGCAACCAGTTAGTGCCATTGATAGATCTGTCTAAGCAACTGCACGCTTCAGACAAAGCCTTCTTCTACAGCCGATTCGTCGTGGAGGAGGTCCGATGAATCCTATTCTTGCCATTGCTCTTGTGATCGGCGGCCTCCTCGGGCTCATCTTTCTTGTTCGCACGGTGGGCCGACATTTCGGCTGGCATCCAGAGTCGCAGCGAAAGCTTGTCCACATGGGCATGGGAACGAGCACGCTGATGTTTCCCTGGCTCTTTCACGAACCCTGGCCTGTCGTCGTGCTTGGCGTGATTGCGACTGGCGTGTTGTTAGGATTGAAGTACATCCCCCGGCTTCGGAACTCCATCGGAAGGGCGCTGCACGATGTCGACCGCGCTTCCTTTGGCGATCTCTATTTCACCATCGCCGTCGTCATGGTCTTTCTCTCCTCTAAAGGAGATCCGATCCAATTCTGCGTGCCCATGATCATCCTGACATTTGCCGATTCCATCGGAGCACTCATCGGAGTTCGCTACGGGCAGACTCCGTTTACCACCCTCTCAGGAGTGAAGTCCGCCGAAGGATCGGTCATGTTCTTTCTCACATGCTTCATGGCGGCCCACATCCCTCTCCTCCTCTTTACTGATCTGGGGAAACTCTCCTCCTCTTTACTGATCTGGGGAAAGCGGAAACACTCCTGATCTCGCTCGTCCTCGCCGCCATGGTCACGATGGTAGAGGCGGTGGCCACGCGTGGCATTGACAATCTTATCATTCCCATTGCGGGCTGGTATCTCGTTTCCAGATACATGGCCATGGATCTGCCGATGCTCGTGGAGCGCTTCATTGTGGTCGTCGCACTCATGACATTTGTGCTTCTGCTACGGAAACGCAGCAGCCTCGATGGGTCATCGCTTCTTGGAGTGGTTCTCTTTGCCTATGGGTGCTGGTCCCTTGGTGGGTGGCCGCTTCTACTCATCCCTTTCTTGTTCTATGTCAGTCACCTTGTCTCGACGCACGCGGTGCGAAAGGCATCCTCGCCAACGCATGATCTCTACGCTGTCCTAAGCTGCGCTCTGACCGGTTTGATCTGGTTGGTGCTGACGGAAATGAACTCGGATGAGCCTTTCAAGTATCTGTTTCCCTTCGTGTTAGGCATCGGAGCCCATTTCGGCATCCGGAACTTCACCACCTTGCGATTCCTCCATCCTAAGATGCAGCGATCGCACTTGATCCTTCGGTCCTCTGTCAAAGCCGTGTTGTTCTGTTACTTGCCGCTGGTTCTTTGCAAACCTCTGGGCGGAGTCGCCAAACATGCCGCCCTTGGCTACCTTGTCTGTGTGCTGGCAACTTCGCTCTTTAGTCAAATTTACCGGCGAGACACCCACCGATTGGCACCGCTGGCTCAATGAGTCAGCCATTTGCATCGTTGCTTCCTTCATGCCATGTCTTCTATTGAACTAATCACCGATCCCAGCCAACTCACAGATGGTGCCGATGCTCGCTTAGAGATTTCTAACAAAGCAGCCTGTGCGCTTTGGTGGTCCGACGTGCCCACGGTTTCCGGACAAACCCTAGGCACGCTGGGGGCGTATCACGCCACCGGCGGCGAGTCGTCAAAGAGGCTTCTAGCAGAAGCCGAGACAATCCTGCGAGAACACGGATGCACGATGGCCGTCGGCCCCATGGATGGGAACACCTGGCGACACTATCGCTTCGTCACCGATGCGGGAACGCTGCCGCCGTTCTTCTTGGAACCGCACAATCCCATGGAATGGCCAACTTATTTTCAGAATTCAGGATGGGAATCCCTCGCCACTTACAGCTCTTCTCGACTCGCACTGGGGCAACCCACAGCTGATCGATCGCGGCTTTTGAAACGGCTTGATAACGCGGGGGTGGTCATTCGCCCGCTGAACATGAACGACTTCACAGGCGAACTCGCCCGCATCTACGAAGTCTGCGCCGCGAGCTTTGCGGACAATTTCCTCTACACCCCACTCAGTCGTGAAGCCTTCGTCGCGATGTATGCTAGGATCAAACCAGTGACTGTGGCGGACTTCGTTCAAGTGGCCGAATGTGAGGGCGTGCCAATCGGATTCGTCTTCGCCATTCCTGACAGAGATAAGACACTGATTGTCAAAACTCTTGCCGTCTTGCCCGAACGAAGGGTTGCCGGCTTAGGAACTTTGCTCGTCGAACGTGTTCAAGAAGCCGCCTCTGCGGCAGGGTTCACCCGTGCCATCCACGCGCTGCAGTACGAATCCAACACCTCACTCCGAATCACATCGCGACACGGCGCGGAACGGATCCGCGAGTACACCCTGTTCCACAAACATCTCGGCAATGACTAACATCACCCATCGCCTGCAAGAACAAGCCGACGCGTTGGGAGATCAAGCGGCGTTGATCGATCGGCACCGAGGCCAGCGGCGTTGCCTCACTTATCGCGAACTCCTCGATGCGACAGAAGCTGGAGCATCCCTGCTCACAAGACATGGGTTGGAGCCCGGGGACACAGTGCTCTTCTTTCATCCCGTGCGCATCGGACTCTATGTCGCTTTGCTATCTGTCCTGCGCGCTGGGATGACAGCGATGTTCATTGACCCCTCCGCTGGACGCGGATTGATCAAGCGATGTTGTGCCCTGCATCAACCCAAAGCTTTCTTCGGAAGTCCCAAAGCTCATCTGTTGCGACTCTTGGTGCCTGCCATTCGCCGTATCCAGCAGCACTATGTCACCGGAACGTGGCTTCCTGGAGCGTGTCGATGGGATCATACGCTTGAAAGGACATCGACTAACGCAGTGGTGGATTGTGAAAATGACCATCCCGCCCTGATCACCTTCACCAGTGGCAGCACTGGGCAGCCGAAAGCCGTGGCGCGAACCCACCGCTTCCTCCTTGCACAACACCATGCATTGGAGCGATCTCTATCACTGAAACAGGGCCAGGTGGATCTCATCACGCTCCCCGTCTTCGTCCTCGCGAATCTCGCTTCCGGCCTCACCAGCGTGCTTGCCGACACGGACCTCGCCAAACCCGGCGCCGCCGACGTCGACGTCGAAGCGGTGTCCCAACAGATCACCGAAGAGAACGTCGAACGCGTCGCCGCCTCGCCCGCCTTCCTCCAGCGCCTGCTCACTGAATCTCGCTCTATCAGACCCATCCAGCATGTCTACACAGGCGGAGCCCCCGTGTTTCCGCCCCTGCTCGACGCGTTGCATGCCGCGCAGCCGACGGCAACGATCCACGGCGTCTACGGTTCCACCGAAGTCGAGCCCATGGCGGACTTGCCCTACGACTCCATCACAGAAGAAGACCGCCAGGCCATGCGATCCGGCAAAGGTCTTCTTGTTGGCAAGCCGGTCGATGAAGTGGACCTCGTCATTCTGCCAGACCAATGGGGCCACCTCATCGAATCCGCCATTCCGTGTCTGGCAAATACCCCCGGGGAAATTGCCGTTGCTGGCGATCATGTCCTCACAGGATATTTGCACGGCAAGGGAGATGAAGAAACCAAGTTTCAAAGCGCTGGAAGAACCTGGCATCGCACCGGCGACGCTGGCTACCTCGACGAACAAGGCCGTCTCTGGTTGTTAGGCCGTTGTTCCGCAAAGATCGAAGACACCCGTGGCACGCTCTACCCGTTCACGGTCGAAACCTCTCTCTCATTCATGCCAGAGATCGCCCGCAGTGCCGCCATCCAGATCGGAACCCATCGAGTGCTCGCCCTGGAATTTGCCGACAAGAACACCCAAGATCTCAGTGCCATCCAAGAAGCCGTGGCCTGGGCATCCTTCGATGATTTCAAAGTGCAAACCACCATCCCCGTGGACCGCCGCCATAATGCGAAGATAGATTACACCGCTTTGCGTGTGGTGTTAGATGTATGAGTGTCACTCCTTTTCATCCAAGAGGCTCAACGCCCGATGCCGCTGCCTACCCTGGAGACTGCCGTTGATGAAATCGATGGCTCCTTGCCGGTCTTCGTCGGCCCACTCCTTGCCCGTCGCGCGGATCAGGCTCAAAGAAGTTGTGGGATGGTCCAGGGCGGCAACCGCCGTTCGAATATTTTCTCTTAGTTGTGTGGGAACCTTGCTGTCATAGGCTATCAGACCACGAAGAGCGGCGCCCTGGTCTTCTGCGGGAAGCTGTTTCCACCAGGACCAGGCCTCGTCGTGACTTTCAGAGTGCTTGCCACGAGCCCGGAATTCAACGCCAATGCTAGCAAGGAATCGATCGCGAAGTGCTCCGGCGGGAAGCTTGCTGAGCGCTTGCTGAGAGATGTCTGGGAGCTTGTGATCCCGAAGGTGATAGAGAGACAATGGGTAACCTCCAGCATCTATGTCTCGTGACAAAGTCACTTCGTTCTCAATCATCATGGCGAAGGCTTTGCTAGGATCACTCTTGTAGACTGCCGTGATAACCTTCCATGCGGCGGCGTAATGTCGACCTTTGGGCAATCGTAAGACTGCCTTCATCGCGCCTTCAGGATCTTGCGTTGCCCAATTACCGAAGATATCGAAGCTATAGGATGTGTCTGGTGAGAACCGAACAGAAAGGTCTCCATGTTCATTGACGAAGAAATCTAGGAGACCTTCGGGATCAACTTCAGCCCAGCGCTTTACGATCTTGTAACTCTCCCGTGAACTGAGGCGGCTTTGTTTGAGATCATCAATGGCTTGGATTAAGAGCGATCGAAGAACTTCCACGTCCGTGATCGACGCTAGCTCTAACTCGGCTTTGAGCCTAATTTCTTTCTTTGCGCTTAACTTTGTAGCAAGTGAAGTGGATGTCCGCTTGAGTGTTAGCCCACTTGATCCGCTCGTCTGCGCGGGAGATTCGTTTGTGGCGTTGGAGCGCGGCGTATGGTAGCAGCCGATGAAAGCCACTATCAAGACAGTGAACAGCAGAAATCGATTCATGGGAGGGAAGGAATGAGTGCTCGTAACGCCTCTTTCTCGCTCGCCGGAATCTCTGCGGCCTTGATGGCGGCTTGGGTTGCTTCCGAATCTACCTTGCTCCACCTAGGGATGACTTTGGCCAAACTCTCCATTCTAAGAGAAGCTTCCTCAATCGTAGAACCCCAAGCAAATACCGCTTCACTGTCTGAGCGGACGAGATGACTCGCCAAGGCCGCAACCCCTTGGTCTCGGGCGTCTCCGCGAGGTTCGAGCGCAAGCCATTCTGCGGCGGCCGCCGTGTCGTAGTTGCTCCAGCCTTCAGCGAATCCTTTCACGGCTTCCGAATAATCTAACGGAGAAACATGAGTTACCCAGTCGAGCCCATCTTCTCCTTGAGATTCAGCGAGAGTTCGACCGTAAACTTGATGAGATTCCTTTCGGGCAGGCCCCTCAGGAAGCTTTTCTATCATGTTCGCCATCGCTTCCGGATGTCGCTTGCCAATCTCTTCGACAAATGAAGATGGGAGTTGGTCAATCTCGAGGGTTTCGACAAATCCGATGATCTGATCGATGGGCGCGAAACGGTCCAGCCGATTCAATGCTTCTTGTGCCCATGCGTCTCGCTCGTCTTGTGGGAAACCTTGTAGCAAGTCCTGGGTCGCTGAGAGATCGGTTTCGGCCCATTGGCCAATCACTTCGCCAAGCAGATCTTGCCGTACCTTGCTAGTCTCCAAGTTGAGAAGGGAATCCACAGTGACTTTGGGATCACTTGATCGCATGATTCCTCCCAGCTGTGCTATGAGCGCCTCATATTTGGCATGCTCCTGAATCTCTGTGAGCGCCTCGTGAAGCGCGATGGGGTCGTCTTTTGGCAAGGCCAAGGAAAGTCCATTCAACATGTTTCCGTGGGTGCCTTCGTCGTATTTCGCGACGAAATCTATGGCCTCATTCAAGTCACGCTCAGCAAGCTTCTCGGTGATGAGGACTCTGGCATCGCCTCGGTTAGGAGAATCCACACGCAGGTACCACTTGAAGGCGTCGGGGTCCTCTGCGGAAATCGTCTCAAGCAATCGTTTGGCGTTCTGAGGATCCGATAGCGCCATCACATTGAGGATCTGATGGAGCGCGCTGTGCTTGTTCACCTCGTTTTCAAGTCTCTTGGCCCACGCAAGGGCGTCTTCAGGAGATTTGCGTGCCCAGCTTTCTGCCAGTCCTTGGATGGATCTGCCTTTGTCGAGACCCCATCCTTCAGCATCGGCGACGATCTCGATGGCACGCTCGAGATCCGTATCCGCGAGGCGCTCAATGGCACGATCATGGGCCCATCTTGTTTACTTTGTTAGACTGAGATCCCGAACTAAACTCAGGAACACCTCAGGCTGTTCTCCTGCTAGGTCGCCTAAACCGTTGCTCCGCAGAGACTTTCGTTTGGAGTCGCTCGGCTCCAGCCTATCGATACCAACGAGCGTTGCCTTGGGATCGTGGATCATCCAAGCCCGCCAAACAGTGCTATTCCATCGATAGGAGTCATTGAAATGGGTGACGGCGGCTTCAGGATCTTCTTTCACCCACCGATAGATCAGCAGCTCGGTGAGGACATCTTTCCGGAGGCTATCGGGTTCCGCTTCGAGTTCAGCGAGTTCGCCGGTGAACTCGATGGGTAGCGTTTGCTCAAGGCGTGCTTCGAGTGAAAGAGAATCGGATGGACTCTCTCTTGTCGGCATGAAGGGCTCGGTAGGACCATCTCTCCAATTGCCGGCCGCGTATCCCAGCGCATAGACGGCAAGGGCACTCCCAGCAAAGATAGTTCGTTTCATGACATGATAAGGCCTCGGAGGGGTTAAAGTGACAGAGGAAACGATTCGGTCCAGATTGAAATGCTAGGACTTGACTTCAACCCCGAGAATCCGCCCGGGGACGTGCTGACCTACAATGGCGCTCGAAGACTTTCGGCGGCACCGATCGGCAACCACATCACGATTAAGTTTCTCGCGGCAAGCTTTGTTGGGCCTGCGCCGAAACGCATTCTGTTTCATGCTGAGCCCCTCACGCCTGTCGGTGTGTCTCAACGATCGTGGACGACGGTATGGTAGAAGCGCTCCATGCGAGATTGGTCGGCGAGGTCGTCGGTCATGGATTGGTAGTTAGGAACGCCGCCCAGGGAATCGAACACGCGCTCGAGGACTTTGGAACCACGATGATCTTCTGCGATGGTGTCATTGACAGGATCAAATTGGTTAGGCGCGGAGTTCTCACTCTTGGTGATCGATTGGATGCGGTAGTGGAGAAGGAAGGCATTGGAACGTGTGGTCAGGCGCGAATAGAGTCCGGCGTAGGGGCGCTCGAGGGTGTTGTCTCCTGACAAGCGGTGCGCGTCCCAGAAGGTGCGTATGGATTCGCCGGTGCCGTCCCAAGTCTGCCCTTCGGGAATGAGGAATTGTTCGCAGATCTCCGACTCGGTCATGAAGATCTCGCCACTGGCGAAGCGCTCTTCAAACTGCTTGAGAGTTTCTTCGGCATGGATTGGTAGCCGCCAGTTTGGATTGTCTTGGGACGTCTTGTAGGTGGGGCCGGCTTCGGTGGGGATGGCGAGAATCTCTTCGCCTTTGAGTGCGGCGTGAAGGGCGGTGGCGCGTTTGATGTAAGTGTAGGGAAACATCTGGTAGTTCATGTTTACTTTGCCTTGGGTGGCAAACGCGCTGGCGGCATGCGCGGGCTCGGCCGTAGGCATCCAGAAATAGTCCAACCAAAGATGATCGGCTGGATACGTGTTCTCAGTGACGGATGCCATCTGTGGCACTTCGAAGCCCTCTAACGTGGAAAGATCGCTTTCCCAGACCATGCCATTCCCTGGCTCACCTAGATGAGGCAGGGAAGAAACGTTGGGACGGAAGAGGAGGCATGTCCACGGCGCATTGGCTTGGACAGCGGACGGGATGGACCCAAATGCCACGGGCGAAGAAGCCATACGGCGTGCGAAGTGATGCTCGATGGAGACACCTGCTGCTTTGAATTCATTGTTGGGCTCTAGATCAAAGTAAGGTGTGAGGACATTGAAAAGGGAATGACCGGGCACTTCATCCTCGCCATCATCGGAGCTGTTGATGTAAGCGCCGTCTGTCACATTCCCCAGACCATTGTCGAAGTCGCGCGTGATGGTAGGATCAATGGGAAAGTGATAGTCATCACCTAACAGTGGGGCAAACCGTTCGCGGCGCAAAGGGGCCTGGACGAAATCGGGAAGAACTTCACGCGCGTAGTCGACCCCCTCCACGAGACTGCGCCCGATGGCTTCAGGGCCTTGGGTGGCTGTCTTCTCCACATCCACGCCGTTCTCGGTCGCCCAGGTTAGGGAATGAGAGGCGCGTTGCTTTTGGCCCAGTGGATGATGAGTGAAAAGTTCACTGGGTACGACGCGTTTCAGGGCGACATGACGGTAGTCTCCGTGAGACACGGAGAGTCCCTTGATGGCTTCGGCTCCAGATGGATCGTTGATGGGCGTCCCCGTCTGTGCCGCGCCTCTGATGCGGCGGGTCCATCCTCCATACTGAGCTGAATTCTGCTCAGGTGCTGGAACAGTGTAGACTTCTCCTGGGGCAGCGAAGCGAACGTGAAAAAGGCGTATTAAGTTGCCGGTGCTTGCGCCTTGGACGCCCTGATCATAGAGAGCGATAGAAAGAGGTTCCTCTTGTGTGAAAGTGAGGTTTTCGCCCTTCTCGATGATGACATTGCTCTGGCAATACCAATGGGACAGAAAACCTGTGCCATTCGGGAAAAATTTGGATCCATACGATCCCTCTTGGCCGTCATTGACGGAGAATGTGCCAAACCGAAAGATCCGTGGACCTCCAGCTCCGCCAGTGGCGAGCCATGCTGCCGGAAGGTCATTCCGATTGGTGATCAGATCGCTGTTGGGATCAGAGGTGGAAATGACAGGGCCACCAGGTTGCGCGGGTTGGTTTGCTTGACCCCAGAGCTCCAAAGGAACTCCATTGACTTTCAGTCCACGATCGAAACTCATGCCACCGCGGTATCCAGGGCCATCCGTTAAGAGACGGAGAGACATGTCAGGCCGCTTTCTTGGGTAACCTTGTGAGGGAGAGAAGACTTCAGGGACAAGGCCTACTTCAACATAATGGAAGGTCTTCCCGACATCAGATCTGCCAAACTCACGTCCCTTCCAGTTCGCATACTCCGGATGGTTGTTTGATAGAATACTCTCCATCACCCGTGAATCTGGGCCGTTGACGGCTGAGAACTTGGGCTGACCAGCTTCCCAATCCGTCATCGTCACTTCAGTCGTGACGTAGGCAACGAGGGCAATTTCTGACAGCGTGTATTCGCGCCCAGCACCTTGCGGCTCAAGGGTCGATCTGTGCCAGTTACTGCTTTGTTCGGCTGATCCTCCACTCGATTGCAGATTCCGTCCAATGAGATTCAGCGAAGATGCCGTGCCAAAGCTGCGATCGGATTGAGCGTAGGGCTCGGCTAGGTTGGAATCTAGGATATTCGTCATGCGGATATGGTCGAACATGGACAAGGCAATCGAGTAGTGATCCTTGTCGTAGTCCATGGCATCCCTGTAATCCTCACTTGAACGCTGAGCTCCGTACTTGGACGCTAACGATTTCCCATATCCCGGCGTGGAGAAATACGTTTGATCCATGATCATCTTGTAAAGACTCACATTGCGCCGATTCGCGCGATTGTAGAATTCATTGTGGCGCGAGGTGGCATCACGTCTAGCCATGTTGTAGAATCTCCGAGTGGCATAGGAGAGCTCACTCGAGCGATTGTCATAGTCGGTGGCATTCGTGGAAGCATCACTCTCATGAACTGGCCACATGCTCATGCGTGGGACGCCGTGGATGGTGACCTCTGGAGAAGGATTGTTCGTGGTGACGAATCCCTTTAAGGTGTTTGCATGGCTGAGGCCACTTGCCTTGGCTTTCGAGGCCCAGTCACTTGCCTTGGCATGCAAGGGATCGTCATCAAATGCGAGAACCGTTGAATCGTTGCCTTCGCGAAACACGGCGCGAGGTGTCAACGCATAGATCGTTTTCAATTCGTCTTCTGTCAGGCGCTTGGATTCGTCGGGATGATTCGGTGCTTTGCCAGGGTAGAGCACGCTGCTTAAGGAAGTCATCGCCGGATGCCCTGGGTAACGCTGGATCTCTCCTTTCACTGGCTGATTCAGCGCATAGTCGCGCTCTACGGGCGTGTCTGCGCGCGGCACATCCCAGGGAATGCCCTCGGAAGCGATGTTCACATTGAGCTTGGTCGTTTCGTCATCCGCCCAGTAGGCCAAGCGAGCGACGATCGGATTGCCCATGGTGGCTTCGCCTTCACCTGCCCATTGGCCATCACTCTGCAGCGTGCCTAACGAACCATCCTGTAGCACGTACAACCATTCTGCAGGCATGGGGAGTGCTTCGTTCGCGATCGAACCGAGTTGGGCATCGGTCGGATAGTCGAATCCTTCCACTCCAGCACCCAAGGCGCGCGGATCAATGATAGGATAGTTCACCGAACCATCCTCTTGAGTCTCTGGCTCATTGAGATCAATGAATTGGTTAGGCGAATCTTTCCATTCACGTGTGCGGTCGATGTCCGATTGCAGATCGTCCGGAGAAGAGGCCACACTGTCTTTGCTAGAGTAAAGTTTGAAAGCCTTCTCGAATCCTGAACTCCTCGGGGAGTAAACACGAATCAATCCGGGTTGCGTCGCCCATGCATAGCGCCCGAGCTTACCAAAGAGGTCAAACGAATGTTCGGCATCCCCATCGTCAGGCGGCGTTTCTCCGATCGCATCCTCTTGCGAGGACACTGCATCGACGGCGCGCTGGATCTGATTGATATTCATTTCTGTGACCCGCCATTCGAGATCTGCGATACTCGTGCCCATGTTGCCAGGTTCTGGCAGACGCACCAAGCGGTAGAACACCGTTTCATCCTGACGCTGTTCGTTGTAACTGTCGGCACCTCGTGTTCCTAACAACGTCTCCCAGCCATCCGGTTGCAGCACTGAGGAACGCTGCAAGGCCCAATCAGGATCTCCGGGCCAGTGAAGGCTCACGAATTCCTCTTCGAGAAAGAATGATAGCTCGCTAGGAAATTCCTGAGCATGAAGCGCCGAAGCGCCGAGAAAAGCGGCTATTCCCAAAGCCGCCACGGTGGTGGGTGTACGATGCATCCGGCACATAGAGACTCGAAATATAACGTTATAAATATACAATGACAATACAAAAGATCTACAAAGAGATCGGAGTCGCTCACTGATCATGCACGATCACTTGATAGAAGCGCTCAAGCCGAGGCCGGTCCGCAAGATCGAATCTCAGCCCCTGGTAGTCTGGGAGGTCTGGATGCCTGGAGTCGAGCACGCGCTCTAACACTTTCGAGCCTTGATGATCTTCGGCAATGGTGTCATTGGCCGGATCAAATTGGTTGGGCGCGGAACGGTCTCCTTTGGTGATCGTTTGGATGCGGTAGTGGAGACGGAAGGCATTGGAACGGGTGGTCAGGTGTGAGTAGAGTCCGGCATAGGGACGCTCCAGCGTATTGTCTCCAGACAAGCGGTGCGCATCCCAGAAGGTGCGCATGGAGTCTCCGGTGCCATCCCATGTCTGCCCTTCGGGAATGAGGAACTGTTCGCAGATCTCCGACTCGGTCATGAAGATTTCACCACTATCAAAGCGCTCATCGAACTGCTTGAGGGTTTCGCTGGCCGCCACACGGTGGCGCCAATTTGGGTTCTTACGTGAGGTTTTGTAAGTCGGACCCGCCTCAGTGGGAATGGCCAGGATCTCTTCTCCTTTGAGTGCGGCGTGAAGGGCGGTGGCACGCTTAATGTAAGTGTAAGGAAAAATCTGATAGTTCATGTTGACCTTGCCTTGAGTCGCGAATGGGCTTGCCGCGTAAACTGGTTCCGCCGTGGGCATCCAGAAATAGTCTAACCAAAGATGATCTGCCGGATAGAGATCTCCAGTGAGGGAGGCCATCTGGGGTACTTCTAGACTTTCCAACGTGGTGCGATTGCGTTCCCAGACCATGCCATTTCCCGGCTCCCCGAGATGCGGATGCTTGATCGGATCCGAAATGTTGGGACGGAAGAGGAGGCAAGTCCATGGGGCATTGGCCTGGACAGCCGAGGGGATGGATCCAAAGGCGACAGGAGAGGGAGCCATGCGTCGCGCGAACTGATGCTCGGGTGAGGCGCCAGCGAATTTGAAATCATTGACCGGCTCAAGATCGAAGTAGGGCGTGAGTTCGTTGAAGAACGTGAATCCTGGCACTTCGTCTTCGCCATCATCAGAGCTGTTGATGTAAGGGCCGTCCGTCACGCTGCCGAGACCATTGTCAAAGTCTCGTGTGATGGTGGGGTCAATGGGGAAGTGATAGTTTTCACCTAGCAATGGCGCGAACCGGGCGCGTCGCAAAGGATCCTGGACGAAATCGGGAAGGGCTTCGCGAGCATAGTCCACGCCATCCACAAGGCTCCGGACGATGGTCTCAGGACCTTGGCTGGAAGTGCGCTCGATATCGACTCCCCCTTGAACAGCCCAAGTGATGGAATGCGCCGCGAGCTGCTTCTGAGCGCGTGGGTGCGGGGTGAAGAGTTCGCTCGGCACGACGCGTTTGAGGGCAACATGGCGATAGTCTCCGTGGGAAACGGAGAGGCCATTGATGGCTTCTCTGTCTAGACCAGGCTCCATGATTTCTGAGGGGCGTTTGGATCCAGACGCCGCAGCATACCTGACGCGGCGGGGCCAACCAGAGTAGGAGCCGCCGTTGCGGGCGGGAGCTGGAACTTCGAAAGCTTCCCCTGGTGCCGCGATGCGCACGTGAAAGAGCTGCTTCGCATTGTCGGCGTTTGCTCCCTCGATACCCCGATCATAGAGCACGAAAGAAAGCGGTTCTTCCTGTGTGAATGTGAGTTTCTTGCCTTTCTCGACGAGCACTGGACTCTGACAATACCAGTGGGACAGCGGCCCTTGGCCATTGGAGAGAAACGCGTTGCCAAACCAACCTTCCTGGCCCTCATCGATCCTGAACGTGCCGAACCGGAGGATCCGTGGGCCTCCGGCACCACCGGTGGATCGCCAGTCATTGGGAAGGTCAAGGCGTTGTGTGACAAGATCGTTTGGATCGATCGTTGAGAGAAGCGGCCCAGTCTTGTCGGCGGATTCGACCGGTTCACCCCAAAGTGTTAGTGGAATCCCATTGATCTTCAGTCCGCGATCTAGACTCACACCACCGCGATAGCCAGGGCCGCTCGTGAGTAAGCGCAATGACATCTCGGGTTGTTTCCTTGGATAACCTTGTGAGGGTGAAAAGACTTCGGGAATCAAGCCTACCTCGACATACTGGAACGTTCTTCCGACATCTGCTGGCCCATATTCACGACCGATCCAGTTCGCATACTCCGGATGTTCGTTGGACAGAATTCTCTCGGTCACACTCACGTCCGGGCCCGCTCTAGAAGAGAACTCAGGCTCTTCGCCTGTCCAACCGGAGATGGTCACTTCACTGGTGACGTAGGCCACCAAGGCGATTTCGGACAGCGTGTATTGCCGACCTGCGCTCTGCGGTTCCAGTGTCGGCTTGTGCCAATTGGCCAATTGCTTCTCAAAGGGCGATTCGGATTGAAGGTCTCTGGAGATGAGATTGAAAGCGCCTCCCGTGCCAAAGCCGCTTGCTGACGGGTCACTGTCCGAAGCGAGAATGTTGGTCATTCGGATGCGATCGAACATGGACAATGCGATAGAGTAGTGATCCTTGTCGTAGTCTTTGTCATCCTCGTAGTCCTCACTAAAACGCTGCGCGCCGTATTTGGATGCTAACGATTTCCCATAGCCGGGCGTGGCCAGGTAAGTCTGATTCATGATCATCTTGAAGAGGCTCATGTTGCTGGTGCTCACATTGCCGATATCTGGACTGCCCAAGCTTCCTGTTCCAAAGAAATCGCCATTGCGTGTTCTGGTGCTGCGCGTAAGGTAATGATAGACCCTGTCGGTTGTGGCTGTTAGGAAAAGGGAACGTCGGTCATAGGCGGATCTACCGCTTCCGAAGCTACAGGGCCACATGCTCATGCGTGGCACGCCGTGAATAGTGATCTCAGGGGAAGGATTGTTCGTGGTGACGAAGCCTTGCAGGTAGTCGGTGTGGGCCAATCCCCGCGCCTTGGCCTTCGATGCCCATTCCTCGGTGGAGTGATGCAACGGGTCATCGTCAAATGTGAGGATCTCCGAAACCCTACCTTCGCGAAACACCGAGCGAGGCGTCAGCGCATAGATGGTTCTCAATTCATCTTCTGTCAGGCGCTTGGATTCGTCAGAATGATTGGGTGCTTTGCCAGGGTAAAGAACACTACTCAACGACGTCATGGCAGGGTGCCCGGGATAGCGTTGAATCTCTCCTTTCACCGGTTGGTTCAGCGCATAGCCACGTTCCACCGGCGTGTCTGCGCGTGGCACATCCCAGGGAATGCCCTCCGACGCGATGTTCACGTTGAGCTTTGTTGTCTCGTCGTCCGCCCAGTAGGCCATGCGCGCGACGATCGGATTGTCTGTGGTGGCTTCGCCTTCACCAGCCCATTGGCCATCGCCCTGCAATGTGCCTAACGAACCATCCTTGAGCACATACAGCCATTCCGCAGGCATCGGGAGTACCTCATTCGCGACCGAGCCCAGTTGGGCATCGATCGGATATTCAAATCCCTCCACTCCAGCGCCAAGTGCGCGCGGATCAATGATGGGATAATTCAAGGAACCATCTTCTAGTGTCTCTGGCTCATTGAGATCAATGAATTGGTTAGGCGAATCTTTCCAATTGCGTATGCGATCTACATCGGATGCCAATTCTTTCGAAGTAGACGCCACGCTATCTTTGCTAGAGTAAAGTTTGAAGGCCTTCTCGAATCCAGAATCCGCTGGCGTGTAGACTCGAATCAAGCCAGGCTGTGTCGCCCAGGCATAGGGCTTGAGTTCGCCAAAGAGATCAAACGAATGCTCGGCATCCCCATCATCTGGCGGCGTTTCCCCTATTGAGGCATCGCGAGTGGCGATGGCATCGACCGCACGTTGTATCTGATGGACATTCATTTCTGTCACTCGCCATTCCAGTGCTTCGATGCTAGTTCCCGTGTTCCCCGGTTCCGGCAGACGCACCAAACGATAGAAGACGGTATCGTCTTCTCGGCGCGCTTCGGTGAACTCACGGAGGCCTCGCGACGCTAACAACGTCTCCCAATCATCCGACTGCAGCCCAGAGGAGCGTTGCAAGACAAGATCAGGATTGCCCGGCCATTGAAAGCTGACGGTGCTGTTGCTCTCCAGTGTGAACGTTAGAGCCTGAGCATGAAGCGCTGAAGCGCCTAGAAAGGCGACCAGCCCTATAGTCGCCGCGATGATGGGGGGATGATATATCCGGCACATAATATGAAGAAATTAGCGATTTGTGTTATTTCAAACAAGTTAAAAGTTGCAAAAACAACCGAGCTTCATGCGCTTCCCGCCATCGCGTTGGCGATTCCTGAGAACCCAAGGAGAACTAACGTCGCCATCAGGGAAAGGGCTAGATCCGCTGCGCTCCGCCACATGGTGGTTCCGGCCGCGATGGAGGAAAGCGCTCCCTACTCCCAATGAAGCCATCCATGAAAGGGTGAAACCCAGCGGTAGGGTGTATGCGAGGATGAAACTCGCGGCAATCAGCGTGAGTAGACAGACCAACACCGATGCCGACGACCGCCCTCAACTCACCCCTTTGGCAAAGCACCAGAGCATCAGCGTCCAAATGGCAAACAGGGGCAGCGGAACACCTATCAGCATGGGGATTGGCAAGACGGACGTCGCCGTGGTCAGGAGGCTGCGCCACCCTTGAGAGTGCCACCGGAAGACCGCGTTGCTCGTGGGCCTGAATGGAGAGGCTTCAATCATGAGCACATTGAGCACATGGTTCTTCATGAAGTCATCGTAAGGTTCTTGATAGATCATTTCCGGTCGCAATGAGTCTCCGACGAGAAGTTGGCCATCGATCATCCCTGACAAGATCACCCAATGCCAGTGCCCATTCTCGCGTCGCTTGATGCACGCGGCGGCGTAGTTTCGTCAGTCGAAATGCCGAGCAAGGGCATCGCGAGTCGTCTTATCCAGAGGATTGAGAGAATGCGCTAGAAAACCGTCCTGATGAAGCACTCGCATCATGTCGGGCTGCACCGTGCCCGTCGATTCAACTCGTGTGGGAATGGCAGGAACATCCACACCTAGGCGTTCTCGCAGACGAAAGCGGGTGCGATCGAGCGCATGCGCACGATAGATCGAGGAGAGGGTATGCCACCCACAGGTGTGCACCTCCGTTTGGCGTTCGATCAGAAGTTCGTCCGGTGTAGGCAGAGGAATGGTATTGTCCGGCGAGGGGGATCGATTTCCAGCCGAGAGCATCCCCATGCTAAGCATGAAGCTCAAGAGTAGGCACGCGCGGATTCTCACTCTGGAATCTAGCATCGTCACGCTTGGCTGGCTCCGATAATCTTACGACGCGTCGATTCGAAACGGGAAAACAGAGATTACTTTAAAAAGTAAGTCAGGTTTTGTCGGCCTGCGTGAATATGAGGCACGTGACCGCCCATCAGTCCTTCCTCGAGCATTTTATGCCGCATCAGTCCGATCTTCGAGCCTTCATTGGCTCTTTGGTCACGGACCAAGCGCGGCGCGAGGACATCTTTCAGGAAACAGCTCTGACGCTTTGGCAGAAATTTGAGCATTTCGATCACAGCCGGTCTTTCGGAGCCTGGGCTCGTGGTGTCGCCGCGAATAAGATTCTTCAAGCAAAGCGTCAGGATCATCGCTTTCCCATGCCGTTTGATCCGGAAGTGATCGCGCAAGTCGCCTAAGCTTTTGAAGAGACCGAGGATATTGCAGCACTCCATGAGCGTGGTTTGCGTCATTGCCTGAAGAAGCTCCCTGAGAAGTCGCATGAACTCTTGGTGCAGCATTATGAACAGAGGATGTCCGGCGAACAGATCGCCAGGGCGACCGATCGTAAGGTGGACGCCATTTACAAACAACTCTCACGGACTCGCCAACAACTGGCGCTCTGTATTGAACACTATCGGAAACACTTTGAATCATGAATCACACAGATCTCAACGAACTTCTGGATGACCATCACTCGGGCAACGCTTCCACCGAGGATCAGCATCAACTGGCCGAGGCCTTGAAGGGTGACCCGGATGTTGTCCGTGCCATGGTGGAGCGCGCACGTTTGGAGCAATGGCTTCAGGACAATTTTTCAAAGCAAGAGCGTCCTCCGATAGAGATGCTGCTTCAAGAGCGGAGGAGGATTCCTTGGGTTGTTGGCATCGGGGCGCTCGCGGCGGCAGTGATGGTTGTGTCTCGTTGGATCCGAACGACTTTTGACATACCGACGCGTGTGCCCATTAGCGGTAATGGACCCTCACAGAATATTGGACGACCAGAATCAGAGAGCTGGCCTCAGCTTCTACCCAAGCGAAGCAAGCGTTCGAACACGGCTCCTGCGGGTTGGATTGCGCGATTGGAGAATTACATCCTTCCCGAAGTCGATGTGCGCGGCTTGCCAGTTTCTCAAGCGATTGAACAGGTGGTCGAGCAAGTCCATGAGATTGGATTCGATGGAGAAACGGGCGAGTTGATTGTCGACTACCCCAAGGATCCGAATGGGATAGAACCTACGACTCAATTGAATCGCGCCCAGTTACCTTTGTTAGACACTTTGAGATACTTGGCTGCCGTTGGCGGTGTCACCGAGGTAGAACTTGGGAAAGAGATTTGCTTTCAACGCTCTGCCGTTTCACAAGGACCAACGAAAGGGAAATTGATAGTTCCCTCCAATTTTTTCCAAGTTTCAGGTGGGCCTGATTACATGGAAATACCAGTCGAAGAACCAGAATCGATTGAAGTCACCGAAGCCGAAATGATTTCTCGCATCGGCGAATGGGGCATTCAGATAGACGATCCATTAATGATGGAATATGATGATGGTAGAAGCGTCGTTTCTATGATGGGTCGTCCGGCTCAGCATGCGGCGCTTAGCGCGGCTTCGGGCTTGGCCGAGAACAAGCGGCAGCGGATCAATGTCGAGGTTGTTCACTATGTCATTCCAGAGAGAGACAGTCTTGATATTCACATCGAAGCAGACCAAATGGAAGGGGATGGTATAGGTGCGGTGATCATGGGCAATGTCGATCCTGAGGCTTTCAAAAAGCAGATGGTTCAGGGTACTCAAGTCAGTTACCCCGCAGTGCTGACCTTGTCTGGACGTGAGGTCACGATGGAATCCGTCAGCGAGCAGCTCATCAATAGATCAGACATGCCAGAGTCAGCGGTCGACTGGACGGGGACGAAGTTCAAATACCTCCCCACCCTTCATGGAGAACGCATTCAAATGGAGATCAATGAAGAGATGCGCGTCATCATTGGGGAACGGATCGAGGACGGTCAAGAGTTTCCGATTGCCTCCAGCTATATCTTCCATGGCGATGTAACCTTGCGTCAAGGGTGGGCCGCCTTGCTCACGCGACAAGAGCCTGGGGCCAAAGGGATCCTGTATACCCTGATCACGGCTCAAGTGGTTCGGTAACAGTGCTTAAGATCAGTTGAATAACCGACCGTAATGGCCGTCAGTGGTAGGGGGCCAACCTCACTCAACAAACTTGGCCCTCCCGCACCTATGAAATTGCCTATCTCTCAGAAGTCCCTTCGTAACGCCGTCATCGGGGCCCTCACCGCGAGTTCTCTCATGCTCGTTTCCTGCCAAACCCCAGGCCAAAGCGCTGCTGCTGGAGCTCTCGGAGGTGCCGCCCTCGGCGCCGTCATTGGCAATCAATCGGGAGAAGCAGGCAAAGGCGCTCTCATCGGCGGTGCTCTCGGTGGCGCCGGCGGCTATGGTGTAGGCAAGGTGCAGGAGAACGATCGCCGCACCCAATATCGTCAGCCTTACCAACAGAACGCGCCTTACCAAGGCCCGGCCACCTACCCAAGCCAGAACGCGCCTTACCAGTAGGTCTACCAACTTGAAAAACTCTGCTGCCGATGCTTGACGGCATCGGTAGCAGAAACTATTCGTTCCGAACAAGCCGGCGTGGCGGAATGGTAGACGCGGCGGATTCAAAATCCGCTGGGGGCGACCCCGTGGAGGTTCGAGTCCTCTCGCCGGTATTTCTTTAAGACCCTCAAAACTAAGGGGTTGAATCGACGTCAGTTGTAATTCAGGTCTGTGCGTTAGAACCTCGAGGTACGCCTAAAGTGCAGCCAAATGCACCTAAAACGGGCAACACTAATTTTCCCGTAGCGGCCAAGCCAAGAAAAGGAAGAACGTGAACGTGATCGTCGATCCCTCGTCCGGTCAACACAAGCAGGCGACCCGTGGCTTCATGCCCGATTCCGAGACGGGAGCGCATTATCTCGGGAGCCGCTCCCTAAGAGCCCAATTTCAAAGTAGGCTTGCGCGGTGTTCAGTGTTTCCATTTCGAGTGCTCCTACACTCGCCACTCGTCGCCATGACGGCAATCCTCTTGATTGCTCTTCCTGCGTGTTCTCAGCCTCCGCCCTCGCAAACGGATGTCAGCGTTAAGGCCGTCGCGGCTCAATCGCCGCACGAATTTCGGCAGGATCAAAAAATGTGCGCCGCCCAATCCTCTTGTACGGTATCCGGCCTCGGGCTTGCCATTCGCGGAAGGATCGAATGCTTGGGCGACTCTCTTTATCGAATGCGAGTTCGATGCGGCGTGCGGCGGTTGTTTTAGATTTGAGGTGTCAGTCATTGTGCTGACAACATTCGCGGGCTATCCGGGTGAGAGATACCTCAGACTTGGCACTTCATTTCGCCGTTCAAGTTTGAGGTTGCAGCCAGGCGAGCCTTAGAACCCAAACATAACACAACGCTTTCCACCATTAACTCAACGACAACACAAGCCGACAATAATGCCGCACGACTATAGTTTCTAACTGTCCACTCTCAAGGTCAGGTCAGTGAACTAAAAAAGCAGCGTATCGATTTATCTGGACTTCTGACTTCAGTTGTCAGAGCCTAGATTGTTATCAAGACATCGTCTTCCAATTCCTAACCAAAAGATTAGGAAGGTTCGGAAAAGATTAGGAAGGTTCGGAAAAGATTATCTACCAGAAAAACAATGAAGAATTGCAGAACCGTTGGGGCATTCGCCTTATTTGTACCACTATTTCTAAGTTCCATCTCTCATGTGGGCGTTTTGCTTGCTGCTGATCCACAGGATTCTGTAGACGTTGGGTGCGACAGTTGGATCGAGGGCTTGGGCATGGCATACAGCTATGACGAGGCTTCCGATGGCGACTTGTCGAGTGATGCTACGAGTCCAACGGTCATCCCATTTGAGGGCGCTGGTGGATACATGATCACAGGTCAGACGGTGAATTACCAAGGACCCAACGCTGACCCTGAGTATTTCAGCATTGACATTCCTGCTGGTTACGAAGTGACCGCCATTCGGATGATGAATTGGGACCAGAGTGATTACCTCAACAGTTTGCCGGATCTCCAGCTTCCATTCGGAAATGGTGGTTTCTTTGGTATTGGTGAAGGTTCTAGCCTGCCTGTGATTGTATCTCCAGATGACTTCCCCGCAGCAGCAGACGCTCTGTCTGGCGGAGCCCTTGTGGGCATCATTCCTGGAACGGCTGCCGGTGATGATGTAATAGACAACCTTCAGGCTGGATTTAACTTCGATCCAATTACCATCCCGGGTTTCATTGGGAACTTGGGAGAAGGCACCTACACCTTCTTCTTGAAGGAGGGTTTCCCTGATGCTGCTGCGGCAGCCAACTTCACATCATTCTCCTTGATGTTGGAAATCGCTCATGAAGACTGGCCAGCTGGTGTCAACGTTGTTGAGGGTTCTTGCAATGATGACGTCGTAGTTCGAGATGATCCTTACGTTGGTTCTTGGCTATTGGATACAGCAACGTCCGAGGGAGGCGATTTTAATCAACCTGGAGCGGCGGTGGTTTCGTTCCTGTCTGATCGCACCTTCATTTCTAACGATTCCGCTGAGTTTGTAGATGGTGATATTCGGGGATGTCCGATAGATCGTTAGAAACGGTGGACAGTTGTTAGAGGTTTGCACATAGAGCTGTGTTTGTCAAGGCATATGTTGATGTTAGTTTTGCT
>JBLHHN010000014.1:0-38906 GCA_047616785.1 Verrucomicrobiales bacterium | reverse complement strand
ATCGCTTGCCTGTGACGATCGATCAGGTGCCCAAGGAACTGATTCGCGCGCTCATCGCTGCTGAGGATTCACGATTCTTCGAGCATCACGGGGTAGACTGGATCGGCGTGGCCCGAGCGATCTTCCTCAACTTCAAGGCAGGTCGCCGGACACAAGGGGCAAGCACGATCACGCAGCAGCTCGGACGACAATCGTTTGATCTGTTAGAGAAAAGCTACGGTCGAAAGATCACCGAAGCCTTTCTCGCTCACCGAATAGAAAAGAATTTTTCCAAAGAGCAGATCCTCGAACACTATCTGAATCGGATCTTCTTCGGACACGGATTCCATGGAGTGAATGCGGCGGCCAAGGGATACTTTGGCAAGCATGTTAGTGATGTGACCATCGAGGAAGCCGCCATGCTCTGTGGCTTGATCAAAGCACCTAACATCTACTCACCTCTGAGGAATCGTGAGCGGGCCAAAGGGGCACGCGACCTCGTTCTCGGCCGCATGGCGACCGAAGGCTTCCTCACTCCCGAAGACGCGGAGCGGCTGAAGAAGCGGCCTGTGACGACTACCACTCTCACTAGCATTTCACGATCCTCCCACGCATTCCATTACATCCGTGAGCAGATCACCCAGAAGCTAGGCGAAAAGAAAGCGGCAAAGGGCGGCTTCCGTGTCTTCACCACCCTCGACCTCTACCTGCAGCAGCGGGCTGAGCGCAGCCTGCGCGAACACCTCGAAGAGACCGACGCACGCGAGGGCTACCCACACCAAACATACGCTCAGTATCTGCAGATCTTGAAACAGGCGGCTGCCAAGAAGCAGAAAGCCCCGGTTCCTAAGTATCTGCAAGGGGCCCTCATTGCCGTGGACAATGACGATGGCGGCATCATCTCACTCATCGGCGGCCGGAACTTCCAACACTTCCAATTCAACTGCGCGACGCAAGCGAAGCGCCCCGCAGGATCCGCATTCAAGCCATTTGTCTTCGCTCTGGCTTTTCAGAATGCGATGTTTCCAGGCTCTATTGTCACAGATAAAGTCATCGATAATAAGTTCGTCCAAATCGGAGGGTCCGATGGTTTGTTAGGCGAATGGGCGGTGGAGACGCCAGACTACTCCTACCTGGGTGACATCACGGCAAGGAAAGCCTTGGTGCTGTCAAAGAATGCAGCGACTGTTAGACTCGGGCTGCGTGTGGGCTTGGAATCTTTCCTTGAGTTCGTGAAGGAGATCGGGATCGAAAGCGAGATGCGCGCTTACAATTCCTCTTTCCTTGGAAGTAGCGAGGTTAGCCTCGCAGAGATGTGCAAGGCCTTCACGGTCTTCCCGAATGGCGGCCTCCGCCCTCAGGAGCTTTACATCATTCGAGAGATCCAAGCGATGGACGGTACCCCGCTTTACACTTCAGAAGCACCAGAAGCCGATCTCGTGGATGCTCTGGATGAGATCGCTGCCTTCCAAACGCACGGCTGTCTCCAAGAAGTCCTGACAAATGGAACAGCCTCACGTGCCAGTCAGTTAGGCCTGCAAAGTTTCCCGGCCATCGCAGGCAAGACAGGTACTGCCTATGATTTCACAGACACCTGGTTTTTGGGTTATGATAGTGCGATCACCTGCGGCGTCTGGACAGGCTTCATCAATCCAAAGACGATCTTTCCCGGTGCCTTTAGTAACGAGATCGCCCTCCCTATCTGGGTTGACTACATGAATGCCTCGACACGGACATTCAAGCCCGAGCCCATCTTACCGCCTGAGAATGGAAAGATGATTGAGATCTGCACCGTCTCAGGTGAGCTGGCAACGGATGCTTGTTATGAAAGCCACCAAGTTCCTGGGGCATCCACCTACTATGAGAGGACCGCCGTCTTAGAATTCATTCCAACCGATTTCCATCTCGCGGGCACTTGCAGCGTGCATTCTCCCAACTCGGCGCTTGAGGCTTTGCGTCTCGAGACGCAAAGCATCTTGCAGAGCGGCCCATTGGACCTCTACCGTGGTGGCGATGGACCCAAGCCTGTCTTGCTCCGAGAGTCCACGATCATTGGGCTTGACCCTTACGGGTCGGTGCACCCAGCGACGCGTTCCATGATGCCGAAAGAAGAAGAGACGCCGGACGAAGATACACTCGTGACCAAAGCGACCGTGATCAAAGAAGCGCCTCTCGTGAACGAAAAGGTCCATGTGCAGCTCGAGCTGCCCGCGCCGATCGAGTTCATCGACTAAGCTGCGGTGAAATGCAGGTTGGCGAATCTATCATCGATACCGTAGGCTCGTCAGCATGACTTCTCTTGTTAGCCTTCTTGGCATGGCCGTGCTTATCGGTCTCGCCTTACTGTTATGCGAGAATCGGAAGGCCATTCGTCTGCGCACCGTTGGTGGCGCATTTCTCATTCAGTTAGCCATTGGGGCCTTCGTCCTCTACACACCGATCGGCATCAAGGTGCTGGCCAGCATCTCCACTCAGGTGCAGCGCGTCATCGATTGCAGCACGGCAGGGATCAGTTTTCTCTTTGGTGGGCTTGTCAGTGATCAAATGTTCACTCACTTTGGAGACCAAGGGTTCGTCTTCGCTTTCCGGGTCCTACCCACGATCATCTTCTTCTCCTCGCTCATCGCGGTGCTCTATCACATAGGCATCATGAACTGGATCATCAGCATTCTCGGTGGCAGTCTGCGCAAGGCTCTGGGAACCAGTCGTGCGGAATCTCTCTCAGCCAGCGCGAATGTCTTCGTTGGCCAAACGGAAGCGCCCCTCGTCGTGCGCCCCTACATTGAGCGCATGACGCCTTCCGAACTCTTCGCCGTCATGTGCGGCGGCCTGGCCTCCATCGCAGGCTCGGTCCTCGCAGGCTACGCGGGCCTTGGGGTGGATCTGAAGTACCTGCTGGCAGGCTGTTTCATGGCGGCTCCTGGCGGACTTCTCTTCGCCAAACTGATCAAGCCGGAGGTCGATGAACCTAACGAACGTCTCATCGATGAATCCAGCATTGAAGATCGCCCCGTCAATGTCCTTGATGCCGCGGCAGCCGGAGCCTCCAGCGGGCTCAAACTGGCCCTCAACGTCGGGGCGATGCTCCTCGCTTTCGTGAGCCTGATCGCCGTGCTGAATATGCTAGTCGGTGGCGTTGGCGGATGGCTTGGCAATGACGCCCTCACCATCCAACAGATCCTTGGCTACATCTTCTCTCCCATAGCCTGGCTACTCGGCATTCCTTGGCATGAATCTCTGCAAGGCGGTAGCTTCATCGGACAGAAGATCATTGTGAACGAGTTCGTCGCCTACAAAGAGTTCGTACTTGTGAAAGATACGCTCACCCCTCGCACCCAAGCCATCATCACCTTCGCCCTCTGTGGATTCGCCAATTTGTCCTCCATCGCCATCTTGCTAGGCGGCCTGGGAATCATGGCTCCAAGCCGTCGTCCAGAGATCGCCCGTTTCGGCCTCAAGGCGGTCGCCGCCGCTTCCCTGGCCAATCTCATGAGCGCTGCCATCGCAGGGTTTTTCCTATCATTCACCTCGGCCTGATTCATCATGCAACCCGTCATTCTCGCCCTTCTCGCCGGATACCTTGTCGGTATCATCTTCTCCTTCATCAAGCTGCCACTGCCAGCCCCACCTGTTCTTCCTGGCGTGGTGGGCATCGTCGGCATCTACATGGGAGGCCTTTCCTATCAGTGGGTCCTGGAAAAGTGGTTTAGCTAGGCATGATTCCGCAAGAGATCATCCGACGCAAACGCGACGGCGAATCCCTAGCCAGCAAGGACATTCAGGCCTTCTGCCAAGGCATCACGCAAGGTGCCTGGAGCGAAGGCCAGATCGCCGCATTCGCGATGGCGATCTGCTTGAAAGGAATGGATCAGAACGAGCGCGTCTCGCTCACCCTGGGGATGCGAGACTCTGGGGATGTCTTGAATTGGCAGGAAGCTAGTCTGGATGGCCCAGTCTTGGACAAGCACTCCACAGGCGGCGTTGGAGATGGCGTTTCGCTAGTCCTTGGACCTCTGTTAGCTGCCTGCGGTGCCTACGTCCCTATGATCTCTGGACGAGGCCTGGGTCACACAGGCGGCACGTTAGACAAGCTTGAATCCATACCCGGCTACAATGTTCATCCTGACATCCACACCTTTCGCCAAGCGGTGAAAGAAGCCGGGGTGGCCATCGTCGGGCAAACCGCCTCCCTCGCACCCGCCGATGGGAAGCTCTATGCGGTGCGCGATGTCACCGCCACCATCGAATCGATCGATCTCATCACAGCTTCCATCCTATCCAAGAAACTCGCGGCCGGGCTGGATGCGCTCGTCATGGACGTGAAGGTGGGCAACGGAGCTTTCATGCCAACGCACAAAGCCTCATTGGAACTTGCCCAGGCCTTGGTCGATGTTGCCAATGGCGCCGGTCTACCCACGACCGCCATTCTCACTGACATGAACCAATGCCTTGGGATGTCCGCCGGAAATGCGTTAGAAATCGAAGAAGCCATTCGCTACCTGAGCGGCGATCGCTCAAGCGACCGCTTCCATCAAGTGGTGGAAGCTCTTGGCTCGGAGGTCCTCATGCTAGGCAAGCTCGCAAACGATGCGTCTGAGGCAAAGGCACTACTTCAAACTCAACTCGATTCCGGCGCCGCTCTCGAAGCCTTCCAACGCATGGTGCATGTCCTCGGGGGACCTAGCGACTTCGCCGAACGACCAGATCATTATCTACCAAAGGCCCCGATCATTCGACCCTATTTCTCCGAGAAAAGCGGCTTCATTCGTGAGATCCATACACGCCGCCTTGGCATGGCCATCGTCGCTCTGGGAGGTGGGCGAAATCTTCCCACAGATAAGATCGACCACGCTGTCGGCCTTAACGAAGTGGTGCGTCTTGGAGAGAAAGTCGACACGACAACACCTCTAGCAATCATTCACGCACGTGATGAGACGACCTTCAGAAATGCCGTGGAAGCGCTTTCGAAAGCCATCACCATCTCACCCGAACCATGTGTGCATTCCAGTCCAGTGATCCTAGAAAAGGTGACCTCTAATTGACGAGAAGCCTATCCTCCCTCTACTACATTCGATGTCTACTCCACACATCCAAGCTGAAGCTAGCGACTTTGCACCCACAGTGCTCATGCCTGGCGATCCTCTCAGAGCGCAGCACGTCGCCGAGACCTATCTTAGTGACGTACGCCAAGTGAACACTGTCCGTAACATGCTAGGGTTCACGGGCTCTTATGAGGGGCATCCCATCTCCGTCATGGGAAGTGGCATGGGCATTCCTTCCATCTCCATCTACGCCAAAGAACTGTTCACCGATTTCGGGGTGCAGAACATTGTCAGGATTGGAAGTTGCGGTGCCATTCACAAAGACCTCCAATTGCGCGACATCGTCATCGGCATGGGCGCGTGCACAGATTCTGGCGTCAATCGCGCACGATTCCAAGGTCATGACTACGCCGCCATCGCGAATCACACCTTGCTTGAGAAAATGGTCGGAACCGCACGCGAACAGAACGTTTCAATCCGCGTGGGCAATCTGTTCTCGGCCGATCTCTTCTACAATCCTGACGAAACCATCTTCAAGACCATGGAGCGCATGGGCATTCTTGCCGTGGAAATGGAGGCGGCTGGACTCTATGGCTGTGCCGCCGAATGCGGGAAACGCGCGCTGACCGTGTGCGCCGTGTCTGACGTCATCGGAACGGGCGAAAGCCTGAGCCCAGAAGACCGACAGAAGAGTTTCGATGCGATGCTCAAACTCGCCCTGGACTCTGCGACCCAATTCCCTCACTGAGATGGAACCCGAATTCCAAGAATTGATCACGGCAGCCGTCGCCGCTCGCAAGCAGGCTTACGCGCCTTACTCACACTTTGCCGTCGGCGCAGCACTCCTCACCGCTAGCAATGAAGTCATCCTCGGATGCAATGTGGAGAATGCCTCCTACGGCCTCACCATATGCGCCGAACGCAGTGCCATCTTCACCGCCATCGGGCAAGGGCATACGAAGTTTCAGGCCATTGCCATCAGCCTGAAAGGAAGCGGTTCCCCTTGCGGTGCTTGTCGTCAGGTCCTCAACGAATTCGCACCGGAATCGATCGTGATCATGGCAGACGAAGAAGGCCTGAATGTACGCCAGACCAACCTCGCCCAGCTCTTGCCGGAAGCATTCGGACCGATCAACCTACAGAGTCAATCCCTCTAGCATGCTCCAAAGTTCAGCGGCATCCGCGACTTGATAGTCACTGGGAGCTTTGATGTCTTTATGCCCTTCCATGCGAATGGTCCCGACCCCGGCGGCCCGACCGGCTCGCATGTCATTGTCGTGATCTCCTACAAACCACGAATACGCTAGATCGATGGCGTGCTCCTCTGCCGCTTCCATAAGCATGGCGGGACTGGGCTTCCGTCGACCATCCTCGTTCTCTAAGCCGGTGGCCACATAGATCGCGTCAAAGGCGGCTCCTTGCGTGGCCAGGGCACTTTGCATTTCTTCATGGAGCCCTGTGAGCTCTTCCATGGTCATGATCCCCTTTCCTACGCCTTGCTGATTCGTGACCAGGATGGTTAGGAATCCGCGTGCTTTCACTTTGGCGAGTACCTTTGGCATTCCCTCGATAAAGCGGAAATCCTGCCATTGCCTTAAATAACGCTGCTTGATCGAGGGAGATTCGTTGATCACGCCATCCCGATCAAAGAAGATGGCCTTTTTCTGTTTGGTTTCTTGGAATTCAATCATGATAATTTAGAGTTGCAGAGACCTTCACGTTGTCTCCGATCATCGAATAGCGGACATTTGTGAGGGACACACTCTCGCCCAGGGACTCGCGGATCAACCGAATTCCTGATCCCGAGACGAGCGGGGCCAGATACAGGTGAATCTCTTGCACTGACTGCGCCTTCAAGGCTTCCGTCAGGGTCACTCCCCCGCCTTCCACCAGCATGCTGGTGACGCCTTCGTCGGCGGCTTGATCCAACCAATGTGGCCACGTTGCATCGCGAATGATGCGCGTTTCATCCGCATGGGCATCTGTGAAGATACGCGCGTCTTCAGGCAATGCGCCAGATCGCGTCAGCACGAATCTCTTGAGTGCCCGTTTGTGTGAAGGCGTCCATGGATGCCGCACGGTGAGCTTCGGATTGTCCTGACGGATCGTTTCTGCTCCGACGACCATGGCATCGACCAGAACACGCAGTCGTTGGGCGTCCCAACGTGCATCCTTCGATGTGAGCCATGAGGACTCGCCTGGTGGGCGTGTGAGACATCCATCCAAACTCAGGCCAGCTTTCGCAATAATATAAGGGCGTCGATGTAAGATCCAATGCCTAAAGATTCGAATCAACGCATCCGACTCTTTCTGAAGAATGCCAGAGGTCACTTCGACACCTGCCTCCTCAAGCAATGTGATGGCCCGCCCGGCATGTTCCGGATTAGGGTCGACGGAGCCGAAGACGACACGTTTCAAACGATGTTTCAAAATCGCATTGGTACAAGCAGGCGTGCGCCCCTGAGTCGAGCATGGTTCCAAAGTGACGTAGAGCGTGCTTCCTGCCGCTTTGTCAGGATCCTCCAGACTGCGAAAAGCCTCGACCTCGGCATGAGGTGCGCCCGCTCGTGTGTGGTGCCCTTGACCCAGAAGCTGCCTGTCCTTGACCAGGATCGCGCCGACTGGCGGGTTGGGTGAAGTCGCACCGAGAGCGCGTTCCGCGTCACCCACAGCACGGCGCATCCAGTACAGATCCGCCTCTGGACCATCAGGTCCCAGGTAGCGTTGGCGGATCTTCATGATCCGATCCTATCGGTGAAGCGAGCCGTCTCAACCCTTTCTACGAAGAGTTTGTGGTTGTCAGGCCCACCTACCTGGAGAGATTGTATTTTCATGAGGTTCACGCCGAAGGACAGATTCATCCTATACTCTGAGTTGGCCAAACTCCTCGAGGCAGGGTTCCCGTTGGAGAGCGCTTTGGACACACTGGAGCATCATCCCTTACCTGAGCCTTGCATGCACTTTGTTAGATCGGTCAAACAACGCCTCAGTGAAGGCACTTCGATCACCGAAGCCGTGTGTGCGATCGAAGATATCGAGATCACTGGGGTCGAGACGAATCTTATCAAGGCTGGTGAACGTGGCGGAAAGCTAGAAGATGTCTTTGCTCACTTGGCAATCTATTTCGAGCGACTCCATGAAGCAAGGCGGTCGGTCCTTCGGGGGCTGATCTATCCTGCGGTCGTTCTCCACGTGGCAGCGTTTGTTCCTGCCCTGCCAAAGATGGTCGCTGGCCAAGGAATCAGCGCCTTGGGGTCGTCCTTTCTGATCCTTGCCGTCTATTATGGCCTTGCTGCTCTTGTCTATCTTGGCTATCGCATGCTCCACCGACAATCCATCGGTCAAGGGAGAACAGATCGGCTGTTGGGGAGCATTCCTGTCCTTGGAAAACTCCGTCAGATGCTCGCTTTGGAACGCTTCGCAGAAGTCTTTCGCATCTACCTCTTGAGCGCATTTCGCCCCTCGGAGGCAATCTCTGCAGCGGCAGATGCCTCGCAGAGCGGGAACTTGCGGGAACAATCCGCCGTCGTGAGCACACAGTTAGTCGACGGAGAACCGTTAGGTTCGCTGCTCCTAGCAAATAATGCCTTTCCGAAGGACTTTGCGGCAGGCATGTCAACGGCTGAGCAGGCAGGGACACTCGACAAGGAACTCCAACGCTGGTCAAAGCACTACGCGGGACGCGTCCGTGAAGGCTTTGCGCAGATGGAGACTCTGATCCCCAAGTTCATCTACGCGGCCATCTGCATCTACGTCGTTTGGACACTCTTTAGCTTCTACTCGGGCTACTTCAGCGCTCTCAGCCAGTTCTAAGCGAGCGTTCGTTGACACCTTCGGCGTCTTCAGCCAAAGGAACGCATGCAGGTTCAAATCGCGGTCATTGACTTCGGCTCCCAGTATTCTCAACTCATCGTTCGACGAGTCCGGGAACTCGGATATTTCGCCAAGCTCTTCCTACCGGAGGATCTTCAACAGGTTGGTCAACCGGCAGCGGTGATCCTTTCGGGAGGCCCGCGTAGCGTTTCTGAAAAGGATGCTCCAGACATTGACTATGACTATTTGCAAAGCCTCAAAGTGCCAGTGTTAGGCATTTGTTACGGCATGCAGCTGCTCAATCTCAAGCACGGTGGCCAAGTGGCTCCCAGCCATTCACGTGAATACGGACCTGCTCAACTGATTCCGAACACCCAGGACGGCCTGTTCGCCAATCTGTCAGCATCGTCCCAGATTTGGATGAGTCATTCAGATACTGTTAGCGAACTCCCTGAAGGTACTGAAGTCTTAGCCAAGAACCAAGACGGTATTCCCGTGGCCTTGAAATGGCGCGAAGGATGGCACGGCATCCAGTTCCATCCTGAAGTGACGCACAGTCATGAAGGCTCGCAGGTTCTGAAGAACTTCCTCGAAATGACCAACGAGCCTCCTGGCTTCGAGATCCAATCGTTCCGCGACGAAACCATCGCAGCACTGAAAGAACGGATCGGCGACCAAGAAGTGATCTGTGGCGTGTCCGGTGGGGTAGACTCCACAGTCCTCGCCGTTCTTTTAAAGCATGCGGGCGCGAAAGTGCGGCCGATCTTTGTCGATCATGGTCTCATGCGCAAAGATGAAGGCGATCAAGTGGTCGCCAGCTTCAAAGCGTTAGGGATGGACATTGAACGTGTGAATGTGAAGGAGCGATTCCTCGAGCGTCTCGCAGGTATCAGCGAGCCTGAGGAAAAACGCCGCCGCATCGGCGATCTCTTTATCGATGTCTTCTGGGACACGGCGAAAGATGTGCCTCTGCTTGCGCAAGGCACGCTCTACCCCGACGTCATCGAAAGTGCTACCAGTGGATCAGGCGCTTCTCGGATCAAGACCCATCACAATCGTGTGGATCGCATTCTGGAACTTCAGAAAGAAGGGCGTGTGATAGAGCCACTGGCAGAGCTGTTCAAAGACGAGGTCCGCGCTCTGGGCAAGAGCCTTGATATCCCCGATGAGATGCTCTTCCGGCATCCCTTCCCAGGTCCAGGCTTGGCCGTTCGTATCCCAGGTGAGATCACCGAGGACAGGATCAGAATCGTCCAAGAAGCGGATGCCATCTTCATTGGCAATCTTCACAAGCACCGGTGGTATGACAAGGTCTGGCAAGCCTACGCCGCACTCATTCCGGTGCGAACCGTGGGCGTCAAAGGCGACGAGCGCTCCTATGAATGTGCCATCTCACTCCGCGCGGTGATCAGTGAGGATGCCATGACTGCAGATTGGGTGGAATTGCCTTACCCACTGCTCCGCGAGACTTCTAACAGCATCCTCAATAGCGTTTCAGGTGTGAATCGCGTCTTCTACGACATTTCCACCAAGCCACCAGCAAGCATCGAACTCGAGTAGGTCTACTTTGTTGTCAACAAAGTAGCGGTGGCGTCTCGCCGCCGTCCATTCACAGTTCTTCGACGGCGAGACGCCACCGCTACCATTGCAATCCAATCTAACAAAGTAGAAATAGATCTCATGCCCGGTAACGCCCTTCGACAAATTACCTCTGCCACCTATCCTCTTGTCAGGTGTGGTCTGTTTGCCCTCGATCCAGAAACCGCTCATCACGTCTCACTCCGCGCCTTGAAGTGGGTGCAAGACGCTCCACTGGCATCCTTTGACGAACGGACCTTTGGTCCGGCCAAGCCTGTGAAGGTCATGGGACTGACATTTCCAAATCGGTTAGGCTTAGCGGCTGGATTGGACAAAGGCGCTCAGTGTGTCGATGGGCTAGGTGCTCTAGGCTTTGGTCACATCGAAGTCGGCACGTTGACTCCGCGACCTCAGCCTGGCAATCCCAAGCCAAGACTTTTCCGATTGAAGCCAGCCGAAGCCATCATCAATCGCATGGGCTTCAACAATCCCGGAATTGATGAGGCAGTGCAGCGTCTGAATCAGCGCGTCTATCCTGGCGTGTTGGGGGTGAACATTGGGAAGAATTTCGACACGCCAAACGAAGCCGCCGCAGAGGACTATCTCAAGGGGCTACGCGCGGCCTACCAGACGGCAGACTACATCGCGATCAATCTCTCATCGCCAAACACCAAAGCGTTGAGGGAGCTTCAACTGGTGTCTCAGTGTCGCCCCCTTTTGAAAGCCCTCATTGCCGAACGCGATCGATTGGCGGACACTCATGGCAATCGGGTTCCCCTGGCGATCAAGATCGCGCCTGATCTAGAAGATTCCCATGTCAAAGAGCTGGCGGATCTCTTCTCTGACCTACAGCTGGACGCTGTCATTGCCACGAACACGACCATTGATCGCTCGAGAGTTTCCAAACTCACACATGCTGAAGAAACCGGTGGACTGAGTGGAGGCCCCGTCCGTGAACGCGCCACCGAAGTGATCACGATTCTAAAAAATCACCTTAGCAATGCCATGCCGATCATCGGTGTTGGTGGTATCTCAAGCAGTTGTGATGCGCTGGAGAAACTTCAAGCTGGGGCCTCGCTCGTTCAGATCTACACCGGATTCGTCTATCACGGATCGCGGTTGATTGATGATATCTTGACGACTCTCGATCAATCGACCTCCATCGACGAAGTGTAACTCAGCGGTTTGATTTCTTTGAGCGTCGTATTACCGAGCATGACCTCATTCAGGCCTTCTTGGTAGAGCGTGCGAACACCGCTTTGTGCGGCGATTGCTCGCATGTCACTCTGAGGCGCATTCCGCGACACCAGGTCCTGAAGCTTTGGCGTGACCAAGCACATTTCCATCAGAGCGACACGGCCATGGAATCCTGAGTTGTTGCATTCAGGACAACCATTGCCTTCATAAATCGGGGTTGTCAGAGGAGCTTGAATCATTCCCTGCTTCGCAAGAATACGCTGGACGGAACTTGAAGCCGCCACGGGCCGTTTGCAGTAATTGCACAGACGCCTAACCAAACGTTGCGCCTGGCTCATGGACAAAGAGTCTGCCAACAAGAATGACGGAACCCCCATGGAGAGCAAACGCGAAACCGCTCGCATGCAATCGTTCGCGTGCAACGTTGTCAAAACCAAGTGACCGGTAAGTGCCGCATTCACAGCCGCTTGAGCCGTCTCACCATCTCGAGACTCACCAATCAGAATCACATCGGGATCCGCACGGAGGAGCGCTCGGAGGCCCACGGCAAAGTCGATGCCATGTATGGGATCTGTCTGGGTCTGATTGATCCCTTCAATCTCGTACTCAATGGGGTCCTCGATGGTGTGAATGTTTCTCTCGTCCGTGTTCACGCTATTAATCAGAGCGTAAAGCGTCGTCGTCTTACCACTTCCGGTAGGTCCAGTGATCAGAATCAAACCCTGATCTCGACCCATCACATCCGTGACAATCTCATCCTGACGCTTTGACAAGGTGAGATCACTAAGAGACTTGAGACCATCCTGCTTGTCCAAGAAACGCATGGTCAGCTTCTGATTCTCCTTACGACAAGGGACCGCCGAGACACGACAATCGATCCGGCGCTTACCAATACTCATGGCGAAACGACCGTCCTGAGCTTCCTGACGCGTTTGTGGCAAGTTTGAATAGTTCTTAATCAGCGCCACAAACCGAGTTAGGTTCTCATCGGCGCATGAGTAGATGACACGAAGCTTTCCATCAATACGTGCCCTAAAGCGGCACATATTATAATAGCGTTCCAAATGCAGGTCACTTGCACGGTTGAGGATGGAACGGTAGAGCACCCATTTGATCACGTCCTCCGCCGTGGTATTCACATTCGCGGGATTGATCAGCTCCATTTCGCTTGGCTCGAGCTCCACCATGTTGGCGTTGTTCGCGAAATGGAGTTCTCCCACCGGCTGGCCACTTCCATCGTCTTCAGAGGAAGATTGCCGAGAGCGATGCCGACTGATCGTCTTCTTGATGAGAGCACGATCAGCCACCACCAACACGATTGGGATGGCATCATTTCCACCCGAAAGCCACTCATCCTCAAACGAGTAATTGGAAGTGTCTCCAGTGAGCAAATAGATCCGATCCTTACCACAATGAAGTGGATAGACATTGTGCTTATCGAGCAATGCATCCGCAAAGATCATCTGAGCCGGGGCTTCTTCGGGATTGAAAACCAGATCCCCCGTCGATATACGATAAAGCGCTGTCCCAAGATTCCGTTCAACATCGTTGAACTGCGCGGGTGTTAGCAACTCCTCCGGTTGCTGCTTGCCAACGACCGTGGCCAAGCGATCGACATCCATTTTATCCAAAGGATAATTCTCCGTGTACCAATGGAACACATCCAAGAGCGGAGCACCTTGGGGTGGGGCAGGCATGAACTCGTTCGAGTTCTCTTGAGCCACCGGATTCATACGAAGACGCTGAATCAGATCATCATAAATCTCCTTGTACTTCTCCGCGGTGATGACCATCTTGATCACGAGAAACTCTGGTATCCCCCAAAGCTCCTGCGCCCCAGGATTGTAGTGCCCAAGAATGATCAGCGGCCCTAACGAAGCCACTGGAATCCAAGGATGCAGCTCTCTGGGCACACGCCCTAGCTTCCGTACCAAGAACTCGGCCTCAGTCGAGCAAGTGGTCCGGCCAGGAGCCCACGGAAGAATGTTATAGCGTTCTGCTAAAACTTCAAGCGAATGCATCGCCTGCGACATCGGAGCCGCAGACACATCCTGAGTTGCTGGTGGCAACGCCTCTGCATCTTGCCGTGAGAGGCCGGCTTGTTGTGGCGGAGTGCGAACTGGGTCTGTTGCTGTTTCCCTTACGGAATCCATGGAGTGGAATAAAAGTGGCGTGGATGCCGAGTCGATCTAATGTGCGAGGTCTGCTTCGTCGAACGAACTAAAGTCAAACGGGTCGTTAAAGCCTTCCCCTTGATTGCTGAATATAAGGCCTTCTCCTTCTGTGTCAGGTTCTACCACTTCAAAAGTGGCCCCGTTCCAGCGAACACGAACTTTATCTTCATCAGCGGCCCCTGAAGACCCAGTAGGGTTCCAGTCAGGACGGAAATAGGGAACTCCAAACGGTCGTGATGGATCCCCATTGAAATCATACTGAAGAGACCTCAATATCTTCAACTCGTCGTCAGTTCCGGTGTCATTTGCTGGCACCGTAATCTCCCAAGCATTCTGTTGATACTCTTTCACAGCATTATTGAGCTGCTCAATGAAATCACGATTGATCACCACTTTTGAGTTCTTGAAGATACCCGTGTAATGGGTGGCAGCAATGCCAGACATGATCCCAATGATCGCGATCGAGGAAAGCATCTCGGGCATGGTAAATCCCTTTGTGAAACGGGTCATTCGATTGGAATAGGGATGAGCGGATTTCATGAAAACGTTCTAACCAAGCTTTAGTAAAGGATAGCAGTGCCGTCTTGAGCCAGGCCGACTTTCGCCTCACCGACGTCTGTGGGAAAGGTGAAATCATAGCCAGGCAAATAGGCGCTGAGCGATGTCGGTGCGTATTGCAAATAGGGTTGTATCTGAGAATAGCGCGCCTCATTATCCTGGCCCCAAAGAGTCTGCGAGTTGATGCGTCCATTGGCTTGCATAAACGATGCCATCCCCATGTTCAGAGCCTCCGCGCGGGCGATCGCGAGATTCCTCTCACTATCTTCGCGCACTCGCACGATGTTAGGGATGGCGAGGAAAATAATGATGCCAATGATGCCGACTGCTGTGATCATCTCGACGAGAGAGAATCCTCTTCGGCGAGATACCGCACTTGAATGAATCTGTCTCATGAGTTGAATTAGGAATTCGGTTTCATTTGGACTTGTGGGTAAGACCCTGCTCCCCAAGTCGAAAGTTGGATGTAATGCTCGATCTTCTTCAGAGCGGCACTCTGGATTTTGTCTTCTCCTGCTGGGCTGTTGGCCTGCAAGTGAGTGAAGGTCAGTTCATCAAGATAAGCTTGGATCTTCAATAGAATCCCTTGACTTCCAGTAGCTGTTTGAGTTGCGGTGTAATCAGATTTCACCGAGAACATACTCTTTGTGGTCGTTTCATTCGTGATCCAATTGTTGATCGCACTCTGGATCGCAACTTGTTGTTGGCTTGCCACGACGACGCGGCTGTTCTGTGCCACATTTCGATAGACCGCGATAACGAGGGAAGTCATGATACCAATGATCGCAATGACGACAATGACTTCGATGAGCGTGAAAGCCCGTTGGCTAAAATGTTTGGATGAGCGCATAAGGCTAATGTTAATCGGGCAGGTAGGTTAATCTCCCGCGTTGGAGATCCAGATGAGCAAGGTCATCGGTCTGAAGCTCTGTGGAGACGTGAGGGACCCCAAAGTAGTAGTCATCAATCGTAACGCCGGCGACCACGTTACTAACGACGGCGTTAGCCTCAGTCTCGCCCTCTGCGAAATCGTGGCCCGTGGTCAAAGCCGTCATGTAGGTCGCGGCAAGCCGCTGAGCCATCGCTTTGACCGTGGCGTTCTGCGCACTTCCCGTGAAGTTGCTCATGGCAGGAATAGCAATCGCAGCGATGACGCCGATGATCGCGATGACCGTGATCAGCTCAGGGAGAGTGAAGGCTTGGGTGCTAGTTTCCACAGAAAAGATAGGGAGAAATTTCAATCGAGCATACTTTATATGATTTCTATAATCAATGGGAATTTCAGAAATCTTGATGTTTCATCTACCCTTCCTAACGCAAGAAAGCGGTGGCCGGAAAAAACCGGCCACCGCTGAAGTTTGAGCACCTAGCTAGCTAGAGCTACGAAGCAGATTAAAAATCAGAAAGTGCCTGAGCCGCGGCTACTGCAGCATCGGTTGGGTTGTATTGCAGTGTTCCATTAGCAAACACGAGGAATGCGGCAGCGACGGTCTGATCGGCGGTCCTGAGACCAGGAACTCCGAAGTACTGACCATCAAAAGCACTCTGTGCGTCGGCGATCGTACCGCCTGCAACTAAGGCTGTCACCGTTGTAGGTACATCAGTACTAACCATGTCGAGACCAGCGGCTTGAGCTGCGGAGCAGACGGAAGCTAGGTTCTGAGCGTTACGCTTGTGCTTGCTGAGCTTAGCGGCATCGGTGAAGTCACTGATCTGTGGGACGGCGATCGCGGCGATGACACCGATGATTGCGATGACGACGAGCATTTCAACGAGGCTGAAGCCCTTAGAAGCGAGTTTGGTAATTTTCATGTGATTAGATCGAGCGTGGTATGGTTGTTCTTATATTTGTTATTGCTGCATGGGGAGTGATTATGAATACAATAGCCCCCATAAACTATAGCGCAAACCTTATTTTCAATAATCACCAGAATTACTTTGCTTGAGTGGCAGCAGGCTCGTCTCCAGAGCTTGGAAGAATGAGCTTACCGAGGCTGAAAATCGGTGAGTAAATGGCATAGATGAGGAATCCCACCATGAGACCAAGGAAAATGATGGTCGCCGGCTCCAGTAGCTTGTCGATCTGCGCCGCCATGTTATCCAACTCCTCCTCGTAGTCGTCAGCGATCTCCTCGAGCATGGTGGTAGCGGAACCTGTCTCAGCCGCGATCTCCATGACGCCACAGATTCGCCGACCATCCAACCCCAACCAATGGGACTCTCGGAGGAAACTTTCGGTAAGCCCATCCCCCGAAGCAATGTGCTCGCGCAACCGGGTGAAGAACTCTCTGTGATAGATATGGGGAGCCGTATCCGCAGCAATCGAGACCGCCGTATTCATCCGGACATTCGACTCAACGAGCATGGAGAAAGTTCGAAAAGAAACGGCGGCCGAGGCTTTCCTCACGATGTCACCAATCACCGGCAGCCGAATGAAAATCTTCTGCATGGTAATATTCGCAGCAATCTTTCCCCAATTCCTAAATATGGTCCCAAGGACGATGAACGGGACGAGTGCCACGTAGGGATACTCGAGAAGAATCTTCGAGAAAGTCATGATTGCTACCGTGGCTCCCGGCAACTCGGCCCCCATGCTTTCATAAAGTTTCGACAAAGCAGGCACCAATGTGAAGCTCATCACAATGATCACGGCCACGGCCATGACCATCACGATGGCGGGATAGACCATCCCATTCTTCAGTTTCTTGATGATCTTTAACGTCTTCTTCTGACCGGAACCGATCTGCTTGAAAACCGCCGGGAGCTGACCCGCTTCTTCGCCCGCACGCACCAACGCTACAGTTTCCGGCCCGAATACTCTCGGGTACATCTCGAGAGCCGTGCTGATCTTCTCACCGGCAGAGATCTGCTCACAGATATCGCCGATGATGCCTCGGTAAATCGGCGTCTTCATCCGGTTCGCCTGCAACTCGAAGCTCTTCTTTGTCGTGATGTTTCGCTCTAGACAACGGGCAACCCCCTGGAAGAGTGCCGCCTTGTCCTCCGTGGAATTCTGAGCCATGCTTAGGCGATGGATCGCTTCATCGATCCCCACAATATCCGTGACCTTCGCCACTTCATTCGGAGCCTTACCGGCACCGATCACCGCTTTCTCATTGTCATCGGTATCGACGACTGCAGTGATAGATTTTCCGGTATAGGAGTTAACAAGAACAACTTTCTTCAGCATAATTGGATTCCTCTAAAAATTAGTAGCGTACCGCCTTGACCACACTTGTCCTCTCTGTCGCCCCAGTATCGCTTCTATAGACCAACGTTAGATCGCTACCTATGATGTCACCCACAGGCGACGCGACCTCAAAAGGCGTCGCAGAATAACTCTCCCGATTGGGAAGCTCTGGCATGATTGCAAGGATATCATCGGCAATACCATCGAGTTCATCGACGGGGTCATCATCCGCCCCAACTCCAAGTTGATAGAGACGCATCGCGTTCTCCTGCCAATTCACGGCACGACTACCTCGCGCATTGACTTCTTCTTGACGGACAATGGTCATAGAAAGGGAAGCTGCGGCAGCCACAGCCAGCATGAGCAATGAAATGGCCACCATCGCCTCGACAAGGGTATAGCCTAGATTGCCCGAAGTGTTTTGAATTCGCATGTTTATAGTCCTCTGTAGATCTCTATCCACCCGTCTCTCGGATCCATCAGCTCCACAGACTCCGGGTTCGTTTCGCGAATCAAGGCCAACGTGCCAGAGGCCACATTCAATCGTGAGTCGGTTCGAATCCCCCCCTGGACCGTCAACGTATTGGGGAGATCAAACTGAAGCCCCACCTTTGATACAGTGAGAAGGAGGCGCCATGCTGCGGCGCTACTGAGGCCTACCGTCACCGGGACAGCAGAAGCATCGTCTTTATCCACACCAATGACCAAGCGCCGATAGTTGTTGTTCTCCAGCGTAATGGACTTCAGATCATTCGAGCGCAAAAGGAGAAATCCCGGAGGCTCATCGTCGGCCAGCGCCGAATTAAGATAGCCCTGAAGCACCACATGAAAAACACCGTCATTCACAATGACCGGAGACACGGCCGGGTTGTCTAGGTTGATCGTGATCACCCTTTCACCTATGCCGTTTTCACTACCTGAGACTGCACCAATCGGACCGACAAAGCTGCCATCCACCACCGTCGGCGATGAATTCGTCACCATCTTATAGTGCAACGAGTTCTGCTTTTTCAGATCCGGAGTCATCCCGTCCCCGATCTCAAGCATATTGAATCGCCCATCCAGAATGGGAATTTCGCCGACGGCCCCCGTGGCGTAACCGGTCGACCTCGTATAGAATGGGAAATTCGTCGGCGGCACATGAACTCCACTGAGATTTTTAATATTCACGCCAATCGTCCCAGGATGATCGTAACTCTGGACCCGAAGATTTCCCACATCGCCTGTAAGATCCGCATCTTCCCACAGGATCATATTTCCGTTCACCTGAATCGATCCCTGGACATCTGTCTCGACGCCAATTGGCGGGGTGAGCATGGGCTTGTGCTGTACGAGAAGATTGCCGGAAAGAAGCGCTGAACGACTTTTCAATTGCACCGTATAGTCTGTCAACGTAACTGCGCCGCCTGTGTCATAGGGGATCGGCTGCTCAATCGTCACCGTCACGTCTTCAGTGAATCCATTATTCCCACCAGGGCTGAGAAAGTTGATCAGGCTGAATTCTAGACCGCTGTTCAAGGGCGAATTACCGGTCGCAGGAATCGATACCTTTCCCCATCCTCCACCAATATCAATCGTCCCACCTGGAGCACTATTGGCGATGCCTTGACGCATGAAATAGTGCTGCACCAGCGCCCTTGAATTACGAATCGCCAGCCGACGCTGAAGGGCCAACTCCATGTTCATCACATAACGACTCCGATGAGAAATCAGAGACGTCAACGACGCCATTCCGACCGTACCCGCCACAAGCAGGAGCATACTGACAACCAGCACACTTCCGCGAATCTTTGGGTTCTTGAGGCTGATCTTCATATTTAGAGAGGGGGAAAGTTAGGGACGACGCCCATGATTCCCGTCTTAGCGCACATCGTATAATAAGCCTTTCTCACATCACCCGTAGGCAACGCGGCGCCATCAAGATCAAGATCTTTACCGTCCTTACCTAAGATAAAGGCAGGGTCTGGCCACCACATCATAAAGAACGGAGCCCTCGGTCCTACCTTGTAGGAATCAAGCGTCACTCCATACGCATCCGGTGTCGTCTCTGGATAAGCCAGACGGCTGCTCTTTTCAAAGGCCACAAAGAGCGGCCCAAAGTCGCTCACACTCGCCTCTGAATAAAATACATCATAATAGTCTGAAAGATCGGAATCGACATAACGTCTGACCGATGCGTAAACACCGGCAGGTGACGAGACCTCCACGAAATCAATCTCATAGAGGGCTCTCACACCGAGCTGATCTGCAACGTCGTATGGCTGCAACACATAGACACTGCCGCCCAGATGGCCCGGATCCGCTGCTCCAGGCATAGGAGAGACATTCCGAAAGTCGGTGTAGATACTTGCCCCGGGAGTGCCGATGATCATTTGAAGAAACGCCGAGTTCGAATCGATCTCTTGGCTGATGGTGCCCACAGGAAACGTCAGCGATACCGGGCGAATGGTATTGAGCTTACCATTCCTACTCAGGCAGAAAACCGCAGAGGCTTTCTCCATATCGTCCCAGAATCGATCATAGACCTGGTTAGCTGCGGCGGCCCGCCCATAGGACGGCGCTCCATAGGCATTCAGAATCGTCTGACCTGACAAGTTTGCATAGAAGTTCCCCAAGGCCCCAGAAAGATCCCCGGCAGGATCTACGGTCACTGAAACCAGGGCTTGGTAGTGCCCACGATTGTAAGTGATCGCTTGATATGAAATGGCCGCAGCGACAAAGAATGCAGCACTCATCGCCCCGGCAACTAAGAGTTCAGGCAGGGTGAAACCACGAGATGATAGGCGTGATGAATGCATACTGATCATTTGCTATATCCTTGACCGTTACTGATCTTCATCGTCCGGACGAGCGATCCCCATCCGCTTCTCGCCGCCACCGGGTTTACTCTGCCCCTTGAGCATGACTTGCACCCGAGTTTTCATATCGATAGGAATCGACAATTGCCGCGGGCTCTTCCGGCGATGCTCCTCGAGCCACTCGATCACAATACTATCTGCTGAGATCTCCTTCACCAAAAGTAGCTCTGTTTGACCCGGCAAGACATCGTCAACGAACTCTCCTTCTTCGAGAATCAAATCACCGAGAAGCACTTTCTTGCCATTGCCAATCACACCAGTGACGGGAAGACTAGTCAGGACATCTCTGATCTGATCTTCTTGGCTACGCTGTCGTTTCACAGCAGAAGCTTCTTGTTTCTTCGCCAGTTCTGGAAGGCCGTAAGGATTCTGATCGCCACCTTCGACAACAATGCCGACGGCTCGATCGCGAGGCACACGTCCAATGGCGGTCAGATCAATCGTTTCAACTTCTTGCGCAACGACAGTGGACAACAGTCCGACTGACCAGATCGATATAAATTTCTTTATCATGATAAATTAAAGTTCTATCTGGCTGCGACGGCTGCATTCACATTAGGTTCTGGCCCTTCAAGAACGGGAACCTCAATCGTCAGTTCCATACGAATTTCTTGATCACCAGAAGGCTTAGACACGGCACAGTTGGTAACGCGAGCCGTACTGATATCATTCTCGATCTTAGCAAGCCAATTGAAGTGCTTTGCATACTCTCCGACAAAGACTAAGTCGATACGTTGAATCTTAGTGATCACTTCATACTTGTCCTTATAGGCGGCAGGCTCCATTAACTGCGAGAACGCATCCAATCCGACCATCTTCTCCAGAAACTTATCAGTCACGGCATTTCCCGAAGGAAATTCTTCAAAGTGCGGCTTCCAAAGTTTATAATAAGCAATCTCTGCCTTACTCTTGGTTTGAAGATCGGCGTAAGCACCCGCAGCCACAACATGTTGGCGCTTTGTATTTCCAGCCGTCGTCGTCGCGTCCTCAGCTCCTTTATTGGCATCGTGTAGCTTTGTCTGCATCTTCATGGCTCCAAAGATGCAAGCAAAGATTGCCATTCCAAGAACGACACAGGCAAATTGTTTTTCTTTCATATTCTTAGCTGCCAGCTTGTTTGATTAATGTGGCACTGTAATTCATACTCGATTCTTCCTGAGATCGCCGAGGGCTGAACTTCTTGTAATTCTCTTCGTCAATCCTTGCCAGCGTGCCTTCCAGCGCCTCACTCTCCGCGCCATTGATCTTAAGCTCCAGCTTGATCTGCCATGGGTTCTCAGCATTTCGCGAGAGCTTTAGATATTGAAGCGTGGAACCACTAAGAGGATCAATACTCTTGTTGATCGTCATAGCCAGAGGCTGAATAACATCGGAACCACGAACCCACTCGATCATGGATTTCGCTTTGTTAATATCTATTTCCAGCTCCTTCTGTTTCAGATTAACCTGGGCAATCTTCTTCGATTCCTCGGCTATGATCCGTTCTTGAGCGAACCGCGCTTTTTCCGCGGCACCCTTCTGAATCATGAAATAGGCGGTGAAGAAGGCACATCCAGCAACCGCGACGTAGAATAGTGTCGGAATCATCCGCAGCCCATTGGACAGCGGAGGTGAGACCACATCGGTTTCGTTCTTGAGATCGTGACAGACTAACATTAGAAATGAATTTAATTTTTACCAATCATGGTCCAGAGATGGTCTTCAAAAGACACATCGCTGATAGCGCATCCCGGAAGCATATGACGAATCTGTTCCAGGTTGTTCGGATCATTGTCATCGCTTACGAAAAGAGTGGGAAACTGAGGATCCCAGTCACCCAGCATCGGTTGCAAGATCTGACGAAGCGATGAAAGATCGCCCGGCTCATAGTAAGCAGATCGCGAGCGGAGTTCCGTCCACTGTTCCTCTTTCTGCTTCAGCACACACACCGACCCCTGACAGATAGCGATGAGGAGATAGTTCTTAGGCACTTGCTCTTCACTATCATCCCCGCCTTTTGTCGAAGTTTCATGAAGACGATAAATCACGTCTGATAGCATCGCAAACAAACCACAGGACACACGTCCCACTTTCAGATTGGCCTTTGTGAGCGTCTCTTGCGTCTCTTTGATCAGCGTATCTTCGCAGGCAAGGAGCAAGCTAGAGTTCGTTTCGGGGTGATGTCTAACACCATAAACTTTACCCCGTTCGAACTTACTACCAAGAACCACCTTGGGCTTCGTGCGAAGAAGTTCCTCATAGCCTTTCTTCCGGGAGAGATTGGTCTCCAAGGATAGAATAAACCGGTTATTAATCGAAACGGAGCACCAACCATCATCGGTCATGCCAAGCCATTCTGATGCATACGTTTCAGCAACTTCTTGAAGAGATCCCGTTTCGGTCCCCCCATCGCCAAGATTCCCGCCTTTAAGCATGACCTGCCAATTCACGGTATTCCGATTCACGTTGAGCAGGAGCGAGCGTTTATTCGGAAAACGAGTGCTCCAAGCCGCAGCCGGATCGGCTGGTTCTGGCCGAAACGACGCGAATGTCAGTAGATTCTTAAGATGTACAAGCTGCATTTTGAGATGACTGAGTGATTATTGAAGAGCCTCTTGAGTTTCCAGGTATTCGCGTACAGCGTTTTCGCCATACCCTGTTTCGTTGTTCTTGTTCGACCAACGCCACCCCTCTTGAGCGCGTATAGCCATGCTGTGCTCGAAATTGCACATGCCGCGTTTCCAACCGACCTCGAGTTCTTGGTCGAGTTTCTTGAAATCACCGCGACGAATGAGGTTGGCTACTGAATCGTACTGAAGAAGCATCTCATGAATAGCGAAACGCCTGCCTTTATCTTCATCCAGCATCAGACGCTGACAGAGAATCAGTTTCATGACGTCTGCAAAAGACGATTGAGCACTTTCGAGGCGCTCTGAGGGAATGAGCTTCAGGAAACGAGCAACCGTTTGAGCGGCAGTCGATGTGTGCAACGTGGCGACAACCACGTGCCCCGTTTCTGCCGCTTGCAGTGCAATCTCTGCCGTTTGACCATCTCGAATCTCACCAATGATGATAACGTCAGGAGCCTGGCGAAGGGCAGCACGAAGAGAGGATCCGAAATCAAGTTCATCCGTTCCCATCTCACGTTGAGACATCAAGGAAGGCGTATTGTCAGGATAAACGTATTCGATCGGATCCTCAAAACTCACCACATGTTCGCGGCGACGTTGCGCACGGTGCAAGACCATCGAAGCAATGGTCGTCGACTTACCACTACCCGTAGCACCGCAGATCAAGAAGAGACCATTCTTTGCTTCAAGGAACGCTTTCACACTTGCCGCAGGCACATTCACCTGATCAACCGTGGGAATCTGGACGGGCAAGAGACGCATGACCCACCTATGCTTTCCACGTGTCACGAGCTGATTGACACGAAAGCGATGCGGGCCGAGCACGATGGCGTAGTCCAAACATCCAGGAACCACCTCCAACTGCCGAGTGGGCGTATAGATGAAAGATTCATCTCGATGGAGTTCACCGTTCAGTTTGTAGGCAAGCGGTTCCCAAGGCGTGACGTAGAAGTCACTGATGCTACCTGATTGGGACAGCTGCATGATGCGCTGTCCGATCGGGGTGTCTTCGCGGAAATCGTGTTGCTGCATGTGAGTAAAGGATAAGAGGATGCCAGAGGGAAGGCGGGTATAGTAAGTAATTTAAAGTATTATATTTATATTAAATCTCCCAGGTTTCAAGCTCCTTTTCTAATATCAAGGAAAACCATAATTCTCGAATGATTTAAGTTGAAATACTGGAATTTTTTTGTAATTATGGTTTTTCGAATGTCAACAACTCCACTGCCAAAATGTCACTGCTTCGGTCCCGCTACCTATCCATGATCCTCGGCGTCGCTCTCATGGGGCTGCCGTTCACATCGTCTCCTGCCTTTGGTGAGGCGCACATTCGCAACTCCTCTCAATATGAGCTGGCTGCTCGGCCTCTCCGGAACGCCACTGAAGTTCCGTTCCGCTTCAGCCAGGCTCGGCTCTCCGATGTCCTTCGGATGTTGGCAGATGAAGCGGGGATCAACTTCATCTCTCTCCCTTCAGATCAAACAGACGCTTCGCGCTTGGTCACGTTCACTTTCGAGATGAGTCCGTTCGCTGCCTTGGAAACCATGGCCCAAGACAATGGGATCGCCTTGGTTTACAATAACCGGGGCTTTTGGTCGCTAAAGGCTTCCAATAGCAGCGAACTCGTCGCCAAGAGCTACTACATCCAGCACAATACCAAAGAGAAGATCGAAGTCAGCGATAGCAGCAGCGGCAGCAGCAGCGGCAGCAGCAGCAGCCGCGGTGGTGCTGCTGGCGGCGCTGGTCCTTCGACAGGAATTGATCTCCAAGGAGGACCAAGCACGGTCTTCAAAGTCGAGCCGAGTCAACTGATTGACGACGTGAAAGAGATCTTAGGGATCCCCACGGGTACTGGCTCCTTACTTTCTAACGAAGCCTACTTGCAACTGTTAGGTGGTGGTGGCAGCGGGGGCATCCTTTCTCCACAAGCGTCCAATATCGTAGATCCCGGCTCGCACGAAGACAGCGCCAAAGTGCTATGGAATTCTGATTCCAATTCTCTCTTTGTTGTCGCTACCATAGCACAACATCAGATGGTGACCGAGTATCTTAAGGACGCAGACCGTCCGCAAGCTCTGATCGCCGTGGAAGTGAAGTTCTTCGAAACGACCAAGGATCCCAAACGCCAGCTTGGTATCGATTGGAGTGGGACTCTTGGAGACAACGGACTCGGCGCGAGTCTCAGCAGTCTAACCACCGACGTAAATCTGAACTTCATCAAAAACACGGTCGCGCCACAAAGCGCAGTTTTGAATTCACAAGATCTCAACGTCACCATGCGCGCTTTGATCACTGACACAGAGACCACCCAGGTGTCCTACCCCCGCGTGCTCACGGTGAGCAACCGCGAGGTCGTGATTCGCAGCGTTATTAACGAACCTGTTCTTGCCGCGTCCTCTTCGACCACACCCGGCGCAGGTGCCACCACTTCATCGGCGGTGCAATACCTACCCATCGGTACGGTCATCAACATCCTTCCACGTGAAATGGCCAACGATACCGTCGCCTTGGATGTTCAGCTCACGGTTTCTAGCATCATCGGTGAACGCGTCATTTCAGGCAATCCTTATCCTATTGCTAGTTCACGCGTCTACTCTTCACCTCTCCGTGTGCAATCCGGCTACACCGTGGCCATTGCGGGTCTCGATGAGGCTCTCAACACGAATGGCAAGAACTCCGTTCCTCTTCTCGGCAGACTCCCAATCTTGGGCGAACTCTTCCGCAACCGTTCCAAGATCCATTCACGTAAGAACCTGATGATGTTCATCACTCCTACCTTGATCCGCACCAATACTCGGGGCATTTCAAATAAGCCTCACGCCGTGCTGACGAGTCGAAATGAGCTTGGACGTTACCGAAATGGCTCCGCTCAATTCAATGATCCTACGACCGCTCAATGGGATCGTGATCTCATCCTTCTCGAGAAGAAGGCATCCGAAGGTTACGCTCGCAGAGAAGATCGTGAGTTCGCAGATGCCATCTACGAAGAGAGCGCCAATCGCATGAAGCTTACCAAGGCTCTTTCCAAGACCCGCGCCATGTCACCACAAGAGGCTCATTCACGTATCGTCTCCTTCAAAGGAATCCATGATCGAGCCGCGAGACTCCGTAAGAAGCTCTGGTTCGCACGCTAGCCTAGCAGACTGATAAATAAAGCAGGACCGATTCTAAAACAGCCCTGCTGGTAGCCGTAATTCAGCTGGTAGGCAGGCTGTTACGGTTGCTGCTGTTGAGGAGTATAACCGCCTTGTTGAGAGGTTGCGCTGGGATCGTGATTGCTTTGCAATCGGCGTCCACCACGCTCCATATCCAGGCCAAAGCCATAGAGAGTGTTCCCACAGCTACAACAATAACCGGCGAGGATAAGAGCCCCCACGCCATACAGGCATTTCTTCAAGATCGACAATTTCATGGAGTTTGAATATAAAGAGTTCCTAAATAGTGCCCTAGGGGCACCTGGAGTCAAGACGCGACTCTCCTGTCCACTATTCGAATCCAGCAGATTCGAATCCAGCAGAATTTAGGACAAGCGAAGCTTCGGAACCCGCTTATAGTCGCAAACCATGTGCCACCCCCGCCTCTGGAGTCTTCTATGGATCGCGATCGAAGTCCTTCTCCTCGCGAGTCCTACCCAAGCGCAAACTCCCAACACCCCCAAGCTGGATCAGGCCAACGCGGATCTCAGCAGCCCACACTTTGCCGTGAGAGAGGCCGCGACTCGTCTCCTCTGGCAACACGCGGATGCCGCCAGTGCTCAGCTGGAAGAGGCCAGGAAATCCAGCGATCCCGAAGTACGCGTCCGTGCTGAACGCATCAGGGAAGCCTTCCAGTTAGGCGTTCTCCCAGACACTCCACTCGATGTTGTCCGCCAGATCTACGCCTTCCATGATGGCAATCTTAAGCAGAAGCAGATCATCATTCAGCAGTTGGTCGCTGCCGACAATCTGAGCGCAGCATTCCGTCTTCTCCGCACCGTGGAAGACAGCAACGCACGCAACGAGCTTTCCCAGATCATCGCCAAGCAGGTTCGCGTGAGTCTCATGCCCCATCTGCTCTCACAATCCTGGGACGAAGCAGAACCCCTTCTCAAACGAGCCGCTCTAGACGATGTGGGAATGCGAGACTACGCGACATTCGCCTATTTGACAGAGCAACTCGATCCTCTGCTCGCCGAACCATCCAACACCGCCCATGAGCGCCGTCTCAAATCATGGCTCTTGCGTGCCGCCGGAAACATGGAAGAAGCCACGACGTTGGCTGAAGGAGATGAAGAACTCAGCCGGACCATCCGCGCCGCCAATGGCGAGGCCCTTGCCTTCTGCCAAGACGAACTCGCTCAAGCGCGGCTCACGCCTTTGCAGGAACTTCGCGCAGGTGCCTTCCAGGCGCGCCTCACCCAAGATCAAGAGCGCCTCGATCAAGCCACCAAATCACTTCTCGCCCTCGCGGAAAATGAAGACGACTCTTACAATCAACGATCCGCCATCGATGCTCTCCTTCTCAACGATGTGATCGAGCCAACACTACCATTTCTTCCAAACCTGATTCAGCAGACACGTTACGACATTCAAACCTACCGCGGCACCTATGGAGCCGCTCTCAAAGGGTTAGGCATTGAAGTCGAACGCCCTCCCTACACATCGTGGGTCGAGGAACGATGCAAAGCCATCCGCGAGAATGAAGAAGGCACCGCATTCCAAGAGGTTCTCGACTTTGCCCGGCGCATCTTCGAGATGGGTGAAGAAGAAGAGGCCAACCGGATGTTAGGCCTCGTCTTCGAGGCCACCGAGAAAGATCCCGAACGGCGCAAGGCTTTGATCAGCCAGGAGATCCAGTTAGGCGCCCGTGAGCTTGCCGAGAAACATCTGCGTATCCTGGGCGAATCAGGCACACAATCAGATCAGCTACGACGTATCCTCCCCTTTCTAAGTGATCTGGTTGAGCAATGGTATCAGTTCATTCTTCAGCATGAGAAGCAACTCGATGGTACTTCTGCAGTGATCAAAGCTTGGCATTTAGTGGATGTGCCAGAGGGCGAGTCCAAGCCACAGCCTGAAGTCCTCGCCATGCTCGACGAAGCTCAGAAAGCCGCCGATGTGCTTGGCCCCAAAGAACGCATCGAGTATCTCCGCCAACTCCATATCACCGCCAACGTCAATCACGCGCACGACCATGTCACACGCTTCGCTGAGACTCTCGCTCTATTGACTCAGGAGACCTATTGGTTTCTAGCCCTTGGAAATGCTCACGTGGAGCAGAAGAACTGGAAAGCCGCCGCTGCAGCCTATGAGGAAGCCTGGCAAAATCACCAAATCACAATCAAAGCCGCCATAGGCACTAGCAATCCACAAGAAGGCGAAGGCACCCTCCAACCAAGCTACCTCTACCTGGCAGGCATGGCGCACGAGAAAGCAGGAAATACGGACAAAGGCGCAGAGATGATCCAACAAGCTCGGCTCCTCTGCCTAGGCGATCTGAATGCACGCTACATCCTCGCCAAAGCCATGGAGCAGAGTGGCGACTCTCGTGACACCGACGAATGGACGCTCATCGCGCGTCTCTCTCAGATCGATGAACGCACTGGTACCTGGGCGTTCTATCATTTGATCGATAGCGTCAAGAAAAACGAACCCGCGAAAGCCGTAGAATACCTTGAACGCGTGGCCGTCGCTCGACACACCTTGGACGTGAATCCGGCAGCCCAGTTCACCTTTGACATTCGCCTGCGCTCACAGACGCATCAATCTCAGGCCATCGCACACCTCATGGCCGGAGACACAGAGGGCGCGCTCACATCTCTGGATCGCTACTGGAATCTCACCCCGGGAAACGCATCCATTGGCGAAGAGTTGCTGCCCCAGATTGAGAAAGCAGGCAAGACTGCCGAGGCCAAGGACTACTTCGAGAAGACCCGCTTACTCGCAGAGGAAGCGTGCCGTCTCTTTCCCAACTCTGCCATGGCCCACAACAACTTGGCCTGGCTCGATGCCCGCTCCCGTAGACACCTGGATCAAGCGCTCGAACACGCTGAAACGGCAGTCCGCCTAAAACCCAATACCGCCGCTTATTTAGACACTCTTGCAGAAGTCCATTTCACCATGGGCGACCGAGAAAAAGCACTCGAATTCTCAGCAACAGCCGTGGAACTCACACCCGACGTCGAAGAACTGTTAGGCCAACGCGCCCGATTCGAAAACGATCCACTTCCTGCCAAGCGCCCAGAAGGCGAGTGACGAAGAACGAAAGCCTACGCAAGCAAGTCTTTCTCTCCCAAACCAAAGCCGTCATGAACGGCGCGGGCGGCGGCTTCCACATCCGCTTCGGCGACGATGACGGCGGTCTTGATCTCAGAGGTAGAGATCATCTTGATGTTGATCTTGGCTGCTGCGAGTGCGGTGAACATGTCCGCAGCGACACCGGAGTGAGATCGCATGCCGATGCCGACGGCGCTTACTTTGGCCACGCCTTCTTCAGAGGTCACGCGGGTGTCCTCGGAGAGCTTGCCGACGGATTCCATCAGGACTTCTTTCGCTTTCGCCAATTCGTCTTTGTTCAAGGTGAAGGAAATGTCCGTCACGCCCGCTTCTGACGTGTTCTGCACGATCATGTCGATGATGATCCCAGCATCTGCGATGGCGCGGAAGACGCGCGAAGCAAAGCCCGGTTGGTCTGGCACATTCCCCACGGTCACCTTGGCTTGATTGCGCTCGAGACTCACGCCACGAATGACGACGGCTTCCATGTGTGGTTTCTCTTCCATAACAACAGTTCCAGGATTGGTGTTTAAGCTAGAGCAGACTTCAAAGATCACGCCGAATTTCTTGGCGAACTCAACCGAACGCGATTGCATTACTTTCGATCCCGAACTCGCCATCTCTAACATTTCGTCGTAGCTGATCTCGTCGATCTTGCGCGCATTGGGCACGACACGCGGATCACAGGTGTAGACCCCATCGACATCCGTGAGGATCTGGCAACGCTCAGCTCCAACTGCGGATGCCATGGCGATGGCAGACAAATCAGAACCACCACGACCTAGCGTCGTGATCAGCCCGTCGGAACTTTGCCCTTGAAACCCTGCGATGATAACAATGTTCCCATCATCCAACAAGCGATGCACTTCGTCGGGCGAAATATTCTTGATCCTCGCCCGGGTGTGATCGCCATCCGTGGCGATGCCTGCTTGTGCTCCTGTGAGTGAGACAGCCTTACCTCCTAAGCCATTGATCGCCATGGCTAACAAAGCAATGGTCGTCTGTTCTCCGGTAGACAGGAGAACATCCATTTCACGCTTTGGAGGATTGGAGGAAACTTCGCTCGCCAGCTTGAGGAGATTATCCGTCACGCCAGCCATGGCCGAGACCACGGCGACGACGCTGTTGCCTTCATTCTGCGTCGCGAGAACTCGGCGAGCCACATTCAGAATGCGCTCCGTCGTGCCGACTGAGGTGCCTCCGTATTTCTGGACGATCAATGCCATGACTAGAAGCCTAACTGATGAAGGACATCCGCCTTCTCCGTCTTGGCCTTAAACATAGGGAAATTAGCCTGAAGAATGATATCACTATCCTTAAGGCCGTGGCCCGTCACAGTGCAAACCACGATGCTTTCCGGCTTGATGAAAGCGAAAGGACAGTCTTCGCAGCGTCTCTCGTGGTCGAGGCATTTGAACAAACCCGCAATCGATGCGGCACTTGCTGGCTCTACGAAAAGCCCTTCATTCGAAGCCAACCAACGCTGGGCCGCGAGAATCTCATCATCCGTGACGATGTCGAGGTGCCCTTCAGATTCCTTGATCGCTCCCATGGCCCCATCCCAACTCGCAGGATTTCCGATGCGAATAGCGGTCGCAATTGTCTCCGGATTCTCCACAGGAGCGCCATGATAGAGCGGCGCGGAACCTGCTGCTTGGAAACCGACCATCTTGGGCAAACTATCACATTTGCCCAATTCATGAAACTCGCGATAGCCCTTCCAATAGGCGGTGATATTCCCCGCGTTCCCCACGGGCAACACATGAATGTCAGGGGCTCGACCTAACGTTTCAATAATTTCGAACGACGCTGTCTTCTGCCCTTCGATACGAAAAGGATTGATCGAGTTGACCACTTCGAACTGATCCATGGCGCCAATCTCACGCACCAAATCGAGCGCTTCGTCAAAGTTGCCATCGATCTCTACGACTTTGGCGCCGTAGATCAATGCTTGTGCGAGTTTGCCTTTGGCGATCTTGCCTGCAGGCAGAATGACGACGCAATCCATGCCTGCACGTGCCGCGTAGGCAGCTGCGGACGCCGAGGTATTTCCTGTGGACGCACAAATGACCGCTTTGACACCTTGCTCGGCGGCCTTGGAGATCGCCACGGTCATGCCGCGATCCTTGAAAGAGCCGGTAGGATTCAGTCCCTCGTATTTCACGAAGACCTGACAGCCTTGCCCCACTTTCTCCGATAGGCGTGGTGCGTGGACCAATGGCGTTTCCCCTTCATTCAGAGACACCACAGGCGTCGCGTCGCTCACCGGAAGATACTCGCGGTAGCGGGAAATGAGGCCTCGATCGTGATTGTTCATGACGATGAATGGTTCAGTTTATGCGGGATCTTCAAACGATTCCATTCGGAGCAACGTCGTGTCATCCGAAGTGCAAGAGAGGGATTGGATCTCTGCGAGAGCTTTCTCCACCGCCCCATAGGGCGCGTGATCTAGCATGAGCACGAGATCCGCCATCGCCGCCGTGGATTCGGGTTGTATGACGGACATGATGCCAATGTCATGGCTGGCGGTGATCTGCGCGATCTGCGCGAGCACGCCAGGCCTGTTCTCGACATTCAGGCGAAGGTAATACTGGGAAATGGTGTCGCCAATGGGTTTCACTTCAGCGAGTTCGTTCGAGGGAATGTAACCTCGTTTCTCCTCATGCTGTAGACCCACAGCGGCATCGACCAAATCCGCGATGACCGAACTCGACGTCGGATCCTGGCCCGCGCCACTTCCGTAGAACAAGGTCTCTCCGACGAGATCACCCTCGACCATGACGGCATTAAACACGCCATTCACAGAAGCTAACAAATGACTCTTGGGCACCAGACAAGGCTGCACCCGCACTTCCAACGGCCCGCCGTCACAAGCACATCGGATCATGGCTAACAACTTCACTGTGTAACCCATGGTCTCAACAAACCGAATGTCACTGAGGCGAATATTCTCAATTCCCTCGACGTGAATCTGATCCGCCGCCGCCCAACGCCCGCAGGCAAGCGAGGCTAACAAGACCGCCTTATGCCCTGCATCCCAACCGTTGACATCGAGTGTGGGATCGGATTCTGCATATCCAAGGGCTTGGGCTTCTTGCAAGGCATCCTGATAACTCAAGCCTTCCTCACGCATGCGTGTGAGGATGTAGTTGCAGGTGCCATTGATGATTCCCGAGATCACTTGGATGGCATTTCCCACCAAGGACTCTCGCACCGCCTTGATGATCGGAATGCCCCCTGCCACAGCCGCTTCGAAATAGACGGGCACTTCCATTTCCTCCGCCAAGGCGAAGATCTCCGGTCCGTGCTCCGCTAGCAATGCCTTATTCCCTGACACCACCACCTTCTTCCGGCGCAGGGCCGCGATGACCAACTCTTTCGCTTGATCAATCCCGCCAATCAATTCGACGACCACATCAATGGCGTCATCATCAATGATGTCCTGCCATTGATCCGTGAGCAGCGCCTCGGGCACCTCGCGATCACGCGCCTTTGCCTTATCCCGCACGGCGATAAGCCGCACGTTTAAATCAGCCTGACAGCGTTGCGAAAGAAGCGCGCAATTCTTCTGCAAATTGGCATAGACTCCCATGCCCACATTGCCAAGGCCCACCAATCCGATTTCAATCTGTCGTCGTCCCATCGAACCTACCCGAGGACCTTGTTCCAGTCACCCAGGCGCTCTGCTTGACCAGCAAAGAGATCGTCCGTGGAATCGAGGATATCGATCCCGAGAATCTTGTCGCCTTGAGCGATGGCGTTCACAACATCTTGACCAACGGTAACATGACCGAAGACGGTGTGCTTGTGGTCGAGGTGAGGCGTGGGGCCGTGCGTGATGAAGAACTGGCTGCCGTTGGTCTGAGGACCGGCGTTCGCCATGGAAAAGATGCCCGCTTTATCATGCTTCAGATGGGGGCGAAACTCATCTTCGAAACGGTAACCAGGACCACCTGAGCCGGTGCCAGTCGGGTCTCCGCATTGGACCATGAAGTTCGCGATGACCCGATGAAACGTGATGCCATCATAATAACCGCGCTTGGCGAGGTTCAAGAAATTCGCCACCGTCACAGGCACATCGCCCGCATAAAACGTTGCCTCAATATTTCCCTTGTCAGTTTTTAGGACGATGTGGATATCAGACATAGCTCGATTGATAGGAGCGATTGAACGGCCACGCAACCCCAGGTTCCGAGAAATGATCACCCGATTCGCGCCGAGTCCCACCGGACACCTGCATCTGGGCCACGCCTACGCGGCCCGGATCGCGTGGGATGCCGCACGCCATGAGGAAGGGACATTTCTACTGCGCTGGGAGGACATCGATGGCTCTCGGTGTCGACCGGAATATGAAACGGCCACGCTGGAAGATCTGGAGTGGCTAGGCATGACGCCCGAGGAAACGCCAATGCGCCAAAGCGAGCGCCTCCCCTATTATAGTCAGGCCCTCGAAAAGCTTCGTCATCGCAATCTGCTCTACCCCTGTTTCTGCACCCGCAAGGAGATCGAGCAATCCGGCCAAGCTCCCCACGGTCCAGACGGCCCACTTTATCCAGGGATCTGCCGCCACCTCTCCTCGGAAGAATCAGCCGCTCGCATCGCTGCGGGCCACACGCATGCCTGGCGCTTGAAGATGGACCATGCGGCGGAACAAGCAGGCCCGCTCACCTGGATCGATCTCGAAGCTGGCGAACAACACTCCAAACCGGAGCGTTTCGGTGACGTCGTGCTCGCAAGGAAAGACACGCCCACCAGTTACCATCTCGCCGTCACCGTCGACGACGCCGCCCAAGGAATCACCCTCGTCACCCGAGGTGAAGATTTGTTCGCCGCGACCGACATACATCGGCTGCTTCAGGCATTGTTAGAATTGCCGGTTCCCACGTGGCATCATCACCGACTCATTTGCGATGACGCAGGGAAACGACTCGCCAAGAGAGACAACGCCACCGCGATCCAAACACTGAGAGCACAAGGAATGATGCCGAACGGCGTTTGGAAAAGAACTGGCGTCGAGTAGCATACTGGAAGCCTCTGTGCACTCTTACGTCTACGCCGTGCCGAAGTAGCGGTCGCCTGCATGGCCTAGCCCCGGTACGATGTAGGCTTGATCGTTGAGGCAAGGATCGACGGATGCGGTGATTATGGGAATGTCAGGATGGGCCGAGTGGAACGCTTCGATTCCTGGCGGGCAGCTGACAAGATTGAGAAAGCTTATCGACAACGCGCCTTGCTCTTTCAACAACCTCGCAGCAGCGATGCTACTTCCGCCAGTGGCGAGCATGGGATCGATGAGAAGAATGTCGCTTTGTGAGAAATCCCTTGGGAAATTCTGGTAATAGACTTTCGGTTCCAAGGTCACTTCATCTCGAAAGAGACCGAGATGCGCGACCTGGGCATCCGGGATCATTTCTAACACACCTTCAGCCATGCCCAAACCTGCACGTAGGATCGGAGCGAGGACGATGGGATGGGCGAGGACACATCCAGAGGTATCTTCCAGCGGCGTCCTGACCGTGATCTCCCTGGTGGGAACCGTCTGTGTCGCCGCGACCGTCATGAGCCTTGCGATCAAGCGCAAGTGTTGGCGGAAGTTGGCCGAGTCCGTGGTCGCATCGCGAAGGATGGTCAGACTACGTGCGATCAGTGGGTGATCGATGATATGAACATGGGGAACAGACATCGTGGACGGCACAAAGCAGAATCTACGCTAGAATCGCTTTGACGACATTGCCGTGGACATCGGTCAGACGGAAATCGCGGCCTTGAAACTGGTAGGTCATCTTCTTGTGTTGGATACCTAACAGATGAAGCATCGTGGCATGGAAATCGTGTACATGGACGACATTCTCGACCGCGTTGTAGCCTAACTCATCGGTCTTTCCGTAGCTCATGCCGCCTTTGATCCCGCCACCAGCCATCCACATGGAGAAGCCCTTGATATGGTGATCACGCCCGGAACCCTGCGCCATGGGCGTGCGACCAAACTCACCACTCCAGACGACGAGTGTGTCTTCGAGCATCCCACGCTGTTTGAGATCCGTGACCAACGCGGCAGAAGCCTGATCGACATAACCCGCGGTGGTCTTGATCGCATTCTTGATCCCGCCATGATGGTCCCAGCCTCGATGGTAGAGTTGAATGAAACGGACCCCACGCTCCGCCAGTCGACGTGCGAGAAGGCAATTCGAAGCAAAGGTGCCATCGCCGCCTTTCGTCCCATACATATCTAACACATGCTTAGGCTCGTTGGAAATATCCATGAGTCCTGGCACACTTGCTTGCATGCGAAACGCCATTTCATACTGTGTGATTCGGGTAGCGATCTCAGGATCATCGACCTTAGCATCCTGAATCTGGTTGAGCTGATTGACCGCGTCCAACACGTTCCTTTGATCACTCGAGGTGACTCCGTCAGGACGTCCGACGTAAAGGACGGGATCGCCCTTAGATTGGAATTGCACGCCTTGAAAGCGGCTCGGGAGGAATCCACTGTGCCACTGCCGCGCGGCGATGGGTTGATCCTGACCACCGCCACTCGAAGTGAGCACGACGAATCCGGGCAAGTCCTGCCCTTCACTGCCGAGCCCATAGAGCACCCACGAACCCATGCTAGGCCGACCGGAAATGGACGTGCCCGTGTTCATGAACGTGTGCGCAGGATCATGATTGATCTGCTCCGTCTTCATGGAACGGACGATGCAAATGTCATCAGCGATGCTGCCAATGTGAGGAAACATCGAACTGATCTGCTGCCCTGACTTGCCAAACCGCGAGAACTCATGCTGAGGCGCGAGGCACGTGAGCTTCTGATTCTGCAGCTGCGCGATGGGCTGCCCTTTGGTGAAAGATTCCGGCATGGCTTGCCCATGCATCTTTGCTAGTTCCGGTTTGTAATCGAGCGTCTCCAAGTGCGAGGGTCCGCCCGCCTGACAGAGAAAGATCACACGCTTCGCCTTGGGAGCCAAGTGCACGGGATCTAGCACGCCACCCCAACGATCATCCAACGTGAGTGATTTGCCGGTGGCCTGCATGAGCGAACTCAGCGCCAAGGAACCTATGCCAATGCCAGATTGGCTTAGGAAAGTCCGGCGATTGCGAGACAAAGTTTGGGAGAACATCGAACGGGTCATGGATATGAGTATGCCGCAATGAGCCGAGCTGTCGAGTCACGTCTGAGCCCCGATCCGCGAGACCTGAGAACCCCTGTTCCGCCCTTCCGCTTCAATCGTTGAAGCGCTGCTTCGGAGAAGTTGTATAAGATACGATACTGGGCCACCGAATTTATTCCTCACTGATCACAAGAGGAGTATGCGCTTGCTCTAGGCCACTTCCTTGCTCTGATCATGGCGTCGCTTAGATTCGCTTGCCCTCGCGGGTGGTCTCTGACTTGAAGCGTTGTTGCAACCATCATCATGGCTCCCATCCTCCTCGATACCACCGGATCTATTTATCAAGCCATTGCTTTGCTAGAAACGTTGCCGGATGAACTCTTCACGAGAGTCGATCCCCCTGCTTACGCCTCATCGATCGGAGCCCATCTGCGTCACAATATCGATCACTATCATAGTTTCTGTGAGAGTGCGCTAGAGGGGCGCATAGACTATGATCATCGCAATCGCGACCCAAGATTGGAGCGAGAGCTTCAGTTAACGAAGACAATCTTAGAAGGTGTTGTTTCTGACTTATCCGAGCTTGCCTCAGAAGACTTGGATAAGCAGGTTGCTGTCAAAGTGGATTGTGGCGACCAATCCGAATGGAGCACCTCTTCCATTCGTCGTGAGTTACAATTCCTCATGAGCCACACAGTGCATCACTATGCCGTCATCGGGATGATCTACCGACTCCAAGGGCACTGTTCACCGGAAGACTTTGGGGTGGCGCCTAGCACTTTGAAATATCGCCAAGCACAGAAAGATTTGAAGGCATGTGCACCCTAACATGGAGGCATGAGTCTGAAGGCTATCACTTGTTCTTCAACCGGGATGAACGCAAGACGCGCCAGCCAGAAGAGGCACCAGCAATCATTGAAGACCACGATCTACCACTGATCGCCCCCAAAGATGGCGATCATAGTGGGACGTGGTTGGCCGTCAATGCCTGTGGAGTTACTTACGCTTTACTCAATCACTACGACCTGGCTTCGCAGCAGCCGGAGCCTCCTCAACCATTGAGTCGAGGCGTCCTGCCTCTCCTCTTGGCAGGTGCAAAGAGTCCAGAAGATCGGCCGCGTGATCTCCAACGCTTCCGCCCATTTCATCTGGTGCGAGTCACGCCCAATGGCACCGCCCAGCATGGGATCTGGGATGGCGACACCTGGACGAGCACGGATCTAACCGAAAGTGATCGTCCCTTGACCACCTCGTCCTTTGACTCCGGGCGTGCGGTTGAGCTACGGAAACAAGCCTTTACCGGACTCGGACCTTCACCAGAAATCGACGATCTAGCAACGTATCATCGCAGCACCTCACCCCATGGTTCTGCCTACGGAGTTCTCATGCGTCGGCCGGATGCCCAAACGATGAGCATCACGCACATTCACGTGACGCCGAAGGAAGTGACCGTCCATTATGAGCCGCAACCACGAGATGGTGAAGATGTAGGTGAGTCTTGTGCGCTTCGAATGGCGCGTCTCTGATGATGTCCAAGTTCTTCCGATATGCCCTCATCGTCTACTGCGTCTTGTTAGGCGCTTCGCATTGAGTGCGTCACGAGATCACAGAAGGAAACGCGCCTTCCGGTGCCCTGCATCTTGCCATTCCCGAACGGAATCGCGATGAAACGACAGGCCACGAGATTCAGTTAGCCTTCCGCGACACCAAAGACGCGGCGAAGCCTATCTTGGTGCTCTTGCCTGGAAGCCCAGTCTCCTCCACTTCCCTTTCACCTCTCATGCGCGAGTTGGATGGTCAGGCAAGGTTGATCGTCCCTGATCTCGCCGGCTTCGGAGGTTCGACGCTTCGTGTGGCTGACTATTCCACCCGAGCGCATGCGCGAAACGTCTGGGACCTACTAGACAAATTCGACGTCAAGGAAGCCCATGTGTTAGGCTACAGCATGGGGGGCGGCGTGGCCCTGCAGATGGCCGACATCGATCCGAAGCGCTTACGTTCCCTCATCCTTGTCTCTTTAATCGGGGTGCAAGAGCTCGAGTTGCTGGGAGATTACACCCTGAATCACGCGGCGCACGGGCTGCAATTGGCGGCGCTCTCCGGACTGCAGGAAGGATTCCCGCACTTTGGCAAATTGGATCATTTCCCGCTGAACCGCTACTACGCGCGGAATTTCTTCGACACCGATCAGCGGCCGTTTCGTCAGATTCTCACAGAACTCCATCAGCCCACGCTTATCATGCACGGGAAAGAGGATTTCCTCGTGCCCCTGGCAGCCGCTCAGGAACATCATCGACTCGTCCCGCAGAGCGACATGGCGGTGTTAGAGAAAGGCGATCATCTCACCGTGATCCGTCAGCCCGAGCGCATGGCTCCAGAAATCATGACCTTCGTGGATCGAGTCGAGAGCGGCAGCGGTAGAGTAGACGAGGGGGCAAGCCCGTAGGCCTGCCCGCCTCGCCCCTCATCGAACCGAGTATACAGGTTTCCAGTTGACGGCTCTCCTGCAACATTCATCGCTCGGCTATCGATCTCGTTTCCA